>JABMDG010000084.1:2672-4234 GCA_015904045.1 Nitrospira sp. | reverse complement strand
GGATGGTATTTCCGTGTCATCAGAGAGGGAACGGTTCAGGCTGGGTCACGCCTGATACTGGTGGAACGGCCCTGCCCAGAATGGACCGTGGCCTCGGCCAACGACGTGATGCATCGACGGACAGATGATATTCAAGCCGCTCAGAGCCTCGCAGTGTGTCCGGCCCTGGCAGTCCGATGGCGTGAGACATTGATGAAGCGGGTTGAAACACGAACGGTAGGGTCAAGCACCGCCAGGCTCTACGGCCCTAACATTTTGCAGGAGCAAAAATAAGAACATCCTGGCATTCGGGGTAAGCGGTCGAATCCTAATAATTGCCGGCCTGATTCTGAGCACTCGACGGGGAGGGCTGGAAAAAGCAAGGGGGGGCTTAGGCCCCCCCAAATTACCCAATGACCAAAAACTCTATTCTGATACGACTATTCTTTATCGTGCACACACCAGACAAAGTTCTTGTTGATCTTAAAATCGTTACCGATGATACCATAGTCGAAGTTGACGTCCCACGCGCTGAACGGATACTCTTCATGCTCGGTTGAAGTCCAATAGCCATGGAACTCGATGTTGGAAAAGGGATGGCCGGTTGGGAGGGCCGGGGGAGGATAGATCGTGTGGTCCGCCAGGGTCTCCAATTCTTTGAGTGATGGCAAGCGCCAGTCTTTCTTGCCACCGACGGTCTTCTTCGCACAGATCCCGGCGGCATTTTTCCACACCGTACTCACTCGCTGCGGTATCATTTCCCACACCAATCCGGTCTCATTGTCCAGCGCCGCCTCTTTATTAAATGAATCCAAAATGGTAAACCTCGCCGACAACCCCACCGCCTTGCCGCCTTGGAATTCCGCCAAGGGACCGGCTTGCGCGTCAGAAGCTGTTGTTCCTAAACCAAAACCAGCCAGCCCCAGGCATCCGACAACCAGCCCCGCAGCGCCGATGCCACCCAGCCAGTTGTTTCTTCTGCTTTTCATGTCGACCCTCCTGTATATGATGTTATTGCAGCCATTGGCCTGCTGCGTGCCCCAGGACTTCAGGCCACACAGCGAAGAATACTTGTCTAGATTTAGAGAAATGATTGAGCGCAAGCCGGAAACTGCTGAAATCGAAATGGCCACCCCTCCTGCCAGATTGTCGATGGATGAAATTCGAAAAACTCTGCTCATATCCAAGACAATTTTAACGAGTGCTAAATAGCAGGAAACTCTTTGCTTTGTCAATACCTTCTGCGGAACCAATCTGTCCGGTAAGTATTGAAAAGATCGGTGATCTATATGGAGAAGGGTCTTATTCAAATCAATAAAAAAGGGAGGAAGAGGTTTTGCCTCTTCCTCCCCATTTTTCCTGACCGTGCTACGTTTGCTCTGGTACGACCCTCTTCACTTCCCTCAGATGGCTACAGACCCTTGAAGAGTTCAGCATTGGTTGGACCATCAATCTTGAGCAGGCCAAGGGCGCCTTTTTCGGTGCGGAAAAGCGAGTGGTCAACCGACACAAACGTGCCGGGCATTTCGCCTTTAAATTCTCCGATGGTCGCTTCACCCGTCCCCACCAGGGTGCTTTGGATA
>JABMDG010000084.1:0-2572 GCA_015904045.1 Nitrospira sp. | reverse complement strand
GGGCCCGCCCTGGCGGGCTCGCTGCCCGGAGCACGAGAATGCGTCAGGGCCGTGGGGCTCCGGGCACCGGTCTCGTACTGCGGCGTGGCAGTGTCTGCACGAATAATCATCAAGCTGCTCCTAGGGTACACTGTCGCGGACATTTCTTGGAAGGGGGAAGGCCCTGCTGTGTTCTGTCCATCGGGATATGTCTTGGGAAACTTGCCCGTGTCCACTCGCTGTTGTAAGATACCGCCTGTATCACGCTCTGTGGCCGGCCGTCACTTGAGCCCATTCGACGTTGCCTGACCTATGGAAACTTCCCCTCCCGCCTCCCGCTCACGATTCGGCGCCGATGTGCTCATGGCGTCGATGCTGCGCCATTTTCCCGGGGCCACTGCCGACTCTGCCCATCGAAAACGCGATTATGCCATCGCGGCGTTTACCTTTATCTGTGTCGGCGCTAGTGCGTTGCTTGAAATACGGGCAAGTGTGGAGACGCAGCAGGTCTTGGGGGCTATCGCCTGGATCTGCTTGGCCGGACTCTTACTCGGTGAAAATAGAGAGACACAAATGCAGGTCGTCATCGCCGTCGTGTTTGCGACGGCCGGCGAGCATTTTGCTTCGTTGTATATGGGGGGGTACACGTATCGATTCGAGAATGTGCCGGCCTATGTACCGCCCGGTCACGGCATGGTGTATCTGACGGCCGTGGCCTTGGCTCGGTCCGGGTTTTTCATGCGCTATGCCAAGACGATCGCCGTGTTTGTCATCGGCGTATGGGGCACATGGTCATTATGGGGAGTCAGCGGATATGCGGAACAGGGAGATGCGGTCGGTGCTCTGCTGTTCTGTATTTTTTTGGCATGGCTGGTCGTCGGCCGATCTCCCATGGTTTACCTCGCCGCCTTTTTCATCACGACGTGGCTGGAGTTGATCGGCACCGCGGTCGGAGCCTGGAAATGGGCCGCGATCGACCCGCTTCTGGGATGGCCCCAGGGGAATCCGCCAAGCGGAGCGAGTGCGTGGTATTGTCTCGTGGATGCGGTCGCCATCGGCGGATCCGCGCTGGTCTTGCGGGGCTTGAGACGGGCCGCGCATTGGTTGACATTGCGACGGCTGTTCCGGTGAAGGTGTCCTCTCAATTGTTCGGCCCGGTTCGTCGGCCGACGGGCGGAGGGGTGAGCACGGTCTCGGTGTCGTCACCTCTGCAGTTGCCTATTTCTTGATCTGCTCCGAAAGATAACGCTCCAGCCCGATTTGTTCGATTGCCCGCAGTTGGATCTCGAACCAATCGACGTGCTCCTCGGAATCCTCGATCATATGTTCGAGGATGTGGCGAGTCGTGAAATCCTCGACTTTGGCGCAATGGGCGATGGCTTTACGAAGCAATTCGACATCCTCGCGTTCAAAGTCCAGATCGCGGGCAAGCAAGGCCGACACGTCCTGCCCATGCGCGACAGGTTCGAGGTGCTCCATGTCGGGTGTTCCGTTCAAGTACAGGATATGGTCGATCAGGCCCGATGAGTGGCTGACCTCTTCGCCTGCCAGATGACTGTAATGCGCATGCAACCGGTCATATCCCCAATGCTTGCACATGCCTGCGTGCAGCAGATACTGGTGGATGGCTGTCAACTCCGCTCTCAATACCTGCGCGAGGAAATCAAGGACCCCTGCTTTGGCTTTCATAGTCGCCTCACGATTCTTTCTTGATCTGCTCGGCTAAATAGTTTTCGAGGCCGACCTGCTTGATCGTTTCCATCTGCATTTCGATCCAGTCGATATGCGAATCGACATCTTTTGCCATGTCCTCGAACATGTGGCGTGTGGTGAAGTCCATGACTTTTGTGCAGTGGACCACGCCCTCGGCCAGTAAGGCCAGCATTTCTTGTTCGGCTTTCAGATCCAGCTTGAGCTGCTCGGGCACGGTCTCGCCGATGTGCACCGAGTTCATGCGTTGCACATTCGGGACGCCTTCGAGATAGAGAATATGGCCGATGATGTCGTCGGCGTCTTTCATCTCGTCGATGCTGCGCTCCCGGACCTTGTGGTGCAGACGTTCGTAGCCCCAATTCGCACACATTTTTGCATGGACGAAATATTGGTTGATGGCGGTGAGATCCGCCGTCAGAACCTTATTCAGGATATTGACGACTCCCTCCTTGGCTTTCATGTTGCGCCTCCTTTGCTTCAATCGGATCGTTGCGTGTTTGTTTGCCTAATCGGTGCTGCGAACCCATTATTGTCTCACTTTTGCTTCCCGTCAACTTGGCAGGTGAGGGTTTTCTGATTCTGTCTCTCAGTCTCGCTGAGAGTAAGAGTCACTCTTGGCGGCTGCTCTTTGTCGAACCACTTTGTCCGGCAACTGCAGATCGTCGTGGCGCACGCATTAATAGGGGGACCTTTCCGCTGTTTCCTGGCTGTGTATCGGCCCTTGCAAGAGTTGGCTCCAGAATGGTAAATTTCCTTTCGGTCAGAGTCGCATGATCTGATACAGAGCGGTACGTCATGGCCATGTCGTGGCTGACGATGCTGGAATTCGAGCCGCCGCTCGTGGGCTGCGTGGTGAGCAACCGCAACCACACGTTCGAGA
>JABMDG010000083.1:35739-47069 GCA_015904045.1 Nitrospira sp. | reverse complement strand
AGGCGGAGCTTGGATCATGACCGTTCCGGACCTTGAGCGGTATAAGCGTGAAAAAAAGAAGGTGATCGTCGTGACGGCCTATGATGCGCTGTTCGCGCGCATCGTGGAGCGGGCCGGCATCGAAGCGATCTTGGTGGGGGATTCCCTGGGCGTCGTGGTCCAAGGGAAACAGAACACCTTGACGGTCACGATGGAGGACATGCTGTACCACACCAAGCTGGTAGCCGGTGCGGCGCAAAAGTCGCTGGTGATCGGCGACATGCCGTTCATGTCCTATCAGGCTAGCACAGAAGAGGCGTTACGCAACGCGGGACGGTTTCTTCAAGCTGGCGCCCATGCCGTCAAACTCGAAGGGGGCGGGGCTATGCTGGATCGCGTCGAGGCGATGACGCGGGTGGGTATTCCCGTCGTAGGGCATCTCGGCATGACCCCCCAGTCCATCAATCAATACGGTGGATACAAGGTGCAAGGGAAGGGAAAAAATCAGGCGAAGGCGCTGGTCGCGGATGCGAAGGCGTTACAAGAGGCTGGGGCCGTCGCAATCGTGCTCGAGGCGATGCCGGCCAAATTGGCTTGTACAATCACCGAACAACTGACGATACCGACTATCGGCATCGGCGCCGGACCGCATTGTGATGGCCAAGTGTTGGTGCTCTATGACCTGCTCGGTTTGTTCGACGACTTTGTGCCCAAGTTTGTCAAACCCTATGCGCATTTGAAAGCCGACGCGCTGCAGGCATTGCGTCGGTATAAAGAAGAAGTCGAGCAGGGCAAGTTCCCCTCGGACTCAGAAAGTTACCATTAGGAGCCGTCGGCACCGTCTCCCGCCAGTTCAACTTTCCGAATACTCGACCTGAGACACGGCCCGATCTTCCAGCCGCACCGCAGTCAGCTGTCTCCCCCACACGCAGCCGCTGTCGAGGGCCAAGAGGTGCTCTTCACAATGCAGCCCCAACGCGGCCCAATGGCCACAGACGATTGTTGTGTCACGATGCTGTCGGTCTGGAATCGTGAACCAAGGGAAATAGCCGGTGGGGATTCGTTCCGGAGGGCCGCTATAGGAAGACTCCATCTGGCCATTCGGTGAACACGCGCGGAGTCGGGTTAGGACTTTGATAATGGTGGCGAGCCGCGTCGGGCCGGTCAGCTGTGAAGACCACTGGAGATGTTTGCTGGGGTAGAGCGCTCGAAGGACGTCTGGGTACGATGGACCCCGGAGTCCCACTTCGACTTCGTGGGCGAATCGTTTTGCGTCATCGATTGACCATTGGGGAAGCAGCCCTGCATGTACGAGGGCAAACGGATTCTCATGATGAAAGAGCCGTTGGTGCCGTAGCCATGTGAGTAATTCATCGCGATCCGGGGCGGCGAGAACAGCCTGTAGCGTGTCTTCTGGGCGCACTGGCACGATATGTTCCGCGACAGCAAGAAGAAACAGGTCGTGATTGCCAAGCACGACGACAGCCCGATCGCGCAGCTTCTTGATATAGCGGAGCACGCTCAGCGAATCCGGGCCGCGGTTGACGAGATCGCCGACGAACCAAAGGCGATCGGATTCGGAGTTAAAGCATATTTGTTGGAGAAGGCGTTGCAAGGCATCGTAGCACCCCTGAACGTCACCGATCGCGTAGGTAGCCATAGGACAAACGCGTCATTCGTCAGTGGTCATTCGTCAATCGGAGGATCGGGATGCGCAGATCCCTCGGCGATTGGCGTTTGACGCTTCACGGTTGACGATTGCTCACGGATACGTTGCTTCGATCTTGCTTGAGAGTCCCCCGCGTGCGGTAAAGGTGCCGGTGACTTTTGCCCTAACAGGCCGGCAGGCCTTGACGATGTCTTGGAGTATGCGGTTCACGGCGTTCTCGTAAAAGATGCCAAGATTGCGGTAGGCGTGAATGTACATCTTGAGGGCCTTCAATTCGAGGCATTCTTTGTCAGGCATGTAGTGCAGGGTAATGGTGCCGAAGTCCGGCAAATTGGTCTTGGGGCAGATCGCTGTATACTCGGGAATCTCGATCGTGATCTCGTAGCCCTTGTACTGATTGGGAAAGGTCTCGATCTCCGGCAGCGGCGCAGTGATCCCGCTTTTTGCGTGATCTTCGTTGTAGCCCAGCTTTGTTGTCCGAGTCCTTTCCCCTAACCTTTTACTTTTCACGTCTTATCCCTCACCTCCTTATCACAGTTGTTTCATCCACTCGGTCTGGCCAATTTTCTCCAACTCGAGATACAGAGACACCCACGGACATTTCATCTCCGGGTACACTTCGCAGAACCCGGCTTTTCGAACGCCCCCACAAGGCCCGTGTGCCATAAATTTCGGGCATTCGGCCTTGAGCGTGTTGTCCGGAATCGGTGGGCGCTTATGGACACCACCCACATGAACACCGCTATCGTCTTCGCCGGGTATGAGCACGCGAATAGGCATGTGGGTAGTGTAAACGGATTGAGCGCGATCAGCAATCGCCACGCCAAAATTTGTGGCGCGTATTATTAGAAGGTTCCTCGTCCGGTGCACTGGCTACGTGAATGGAAGAGCCAATTTGGGGCAAATGGCCTACCGGCAGGGCGGTCTCTAGGTCTTCTATTGGATACCATGGGCCTTCTGAGAAGTTGTGCCAAGGTTCAGGACGCTATACTATACTACGGTTTCGATCCGTGGCTGTCTCGGAATGGTCAGAGTTCAAAGGTAGTAGAAGAACGATTGACAGCCTTTTTTAGGCTTTGCTAGGATGTCCAGGGTACGGGTGGCGGATTCAGGTTTGACTAATTGTCATCCATCCTCATTTTCCTCAGTTTATTCGTTTCAGACGATTCCGGTGTAAGCGAGTGACGGTCCGGCGTTGCTCATGACATAGGGAGGTGCCTGATGAGTCTCGATTATGTGAAATTCTCAAATGGATTCGAAAAGTTCATGCCGAAGGAATACCGGGACATGGTCGAACATGGCCCGTTCGGGAAGAAGGTGACGGTCTCGCAGATGGGCAGCTTCAAGGAAGTGTTGGAGGAGCACCCCATGTGCGCGGGCTGTGCCATGACCCTCTTCATTCGTCTGGCCATCGTGGCCTTCCCGAATCCTGAAGACACCATTACGGTCGGCACCGCCGGTTGCGGGCGCCTGGCCATCTCTCAGGCGGCGATTCCGTTCGTGTATGGCAACTACGGCGATCAAAACGGCGTGGCGAGCGGGTTGTCCCGCGGTCTGCGTCTCCGATTTGGCGATAAGCCCAAGGATGTCGTCGTGATGGCCGGAGACGGTGGCACGGCGGACATCGGCTTCCAGCAGGTCCTCCATTCCTGGTTCCGCAAGGAACGGTTTACAACGATCATGCTGGACAACGAAGTCTACGGCAATACCGGCGGCCAGGAGAGCGGCATGACCAACCGAGGCGCTGTGCTGAAGATGGCTCCGCTCGGCAAGAAGTTCGAGAAAATGGACATGCTGCAGATGGCGAAGGTCGCCGGCTGCGCGTATGTCGCCACGGTGGTGCCCAATAATCCGCGGCGCGTGGAAAGCGTGATCAAGAAGGCTGTGCTGATCGCCCGCGAAGTCGGATCGACCTACATCCAGGCCTACACGTCCTGCAACATTGAGTATGCCATTCCTACCGACAAGGTCATGGAAGACGCAAAGACGGTCGAGAACGACCGGTATCAGTTCACGGAGTATGTCAGCGAAGAAGCGAAGCAATACCTCACTGAGCGCTATGGCTATAAGGAGTTTCTCGCCAAGCCGGCCGCCGCGATTCCCAGCAAGGCCTAGGCATTCACGAGGAGGTTCACCATGGCAAAGCGTTTCAACATTCGAATGGCGGGCGTCGGCGGCCAGGGTGTCGTCACCGGCTCGCATATTCTCAGCACCGCCGTCATCAACGCCGGCGGCGAAAGTACAATCGTTCCATTCTACGGGTCGGAAAAGCGGATGGCGCCGGTTGAGAGCTACGTCCGCGTCTCGGACGAAGCGATCTACGAGATCGGCGAGATTACCTTCCCGCACATCATCATCATCTTCCACCCCCAAGTCATTACGCACGGCAAGTCCTACACAATGCCGTTTTACTTTGGCCTGAAGGAAGACGGGATCGCGTTGATCAACAACGACGGACCGATGAAGCTGCATAAGGACCAGGCCCGCGAGTTGGAAGAGCGCCGTGCGAAGCTCTATTATATTCCGGCCACGAAGATTTCGCTGGAAGTTTCAGGGATGGACCTCGCGACGAATATGTGGAACCGCGGCTCTGGACAGTGTGGTCGAACGGAAATTCAAGAAGAAACAGGAATTGATTGAGAAAAACGTCGCGGTCATGCGGGCCGGATGGAACTATGCCGTTGACCACGGCTGGGCCTCCCCCGATGTGAAGCGGGTGGAAGAGCCGGCCGCCGCAGCCACTGCCTAGCCGGGAGAGAAGGAGTTTCCATGTACCTTGTAGCCGATATCAATGTCGAGATTTGTGCGGCAAAGAGTTGTAAGCTCTGCACGCAGTATTGCCCCGAAGCCAATACGATTCAGTACAGCGACGAAATGGGCAAGGATCGAGGGTTCAAGTACGGCTCGGCCTATGTGGCGGTGGACCGCTGCAAGGGCTGCGCGCAATGTGTGTGGGTCTGCGACAACATGGCGAAGAACAATGCCATCAAGATGATCATGATCGATCAATTGCCGAAGGCGGCGCTGACCGAAAACATTACGTATGGCGAGAAGAGCACGACGGCCGTTTTGGCAAGTCCAGTCGTCGGATAAGTGCAGGAAAGGGGAATGGGCGTGGCAACAACACAGGACACCAGAGAACGGATCATTGTGCCGGGGCCGGCCGGGTTTCATCCTCCGTCCGCTGCGCAGTTAGGCGTATCGCTCCCGGACCCGGGCCAGGGGTTGTTTTACGGATTGCTCGAACCGAATGAAGAAAAAGTCATCGAAGAGATGGCGCGTAAGATGCTGACCAGCCCGAATGCCACCATTTTCCCGGGACCGCTGTTGCTCTGGGCCTGGAATGATCACGCGGTTGAAAAGGCCAAAGCCACATTAGAGATCGCGGCGCAGATTCCCCAGGTCATGATCATCCCGATGCCCGACTATCGGCCGAAGTATCCGAAAATCGACCCGGAAGAAGTCATCAACCCCAACCATCCGAATCTGACCATCTGGGGCAACAAGATCGAAGCCTGCATTTTCATCGGGGTGCATTGCCACTATGCGAACCTGACGCTCAAGATGATCCGGGCAGGAACGAATTGCTGCACCATGGCTATTTGCGCGGAACAAGGTCACGAAGATGCCATGCTTACCATCCGAGATTCCGATACCCTCAAGATCAAGCGTGTTGCGCAGATCTTCAAGAAGGTCCGTGAGGAGATGGGGATCAAGCTGCCGGAAAACGGTGAGAACGTCCGGTTTACCGGAACGCAATCGAAAGTTCATGGCGGTAAGACGCATGCGAATCCAATGGAGTTTGTGCCGACACCGGGGGGAGCCGGCAGCGCGGCGATGTTCGGGCACAGCGCCGAACAGATGAAACGCGAAGGATAAGACTGGCCATGGACAGGCCCAAGCGAGCCAAGGGGTGCAATCATGAGCGAAACTGAAGTCAAAACCAATCCGCAAGGCGATCCGATTACCAGCGTGGCGGCTCCATCGAGCGCAGGAAAGAAAGATCCGCATGCCGATGCGAAGCGGCAAAAAATCGTGACGCCGGAATACATGTTCCACGAAGCGCCGCGGACGAAAGAATTCATCACCGGCAGCGAAGCGGCAAAAGAAGCCATCCGCCGCTCGAACGTGGATTTGGCCATCGCCTATCCGATTACTCCGCAGAGCGAAACGATGCAGCTTGTCGGGGTGCTCTATGGTGAAGGCTATGTGAAAGAATATTATCGCGGTGAAGAAGAAGTCGGCGTCATGGCGGCCATCGCAGGCGGCTCCCGTTCCGGTGTCCGTTGTTACACGGCCACGGCAGGCCCCGGCACGTTGCGCGGTCTCGAAGGCATCGCATCTTGGCCGGGACATCGGCTGCCGGTTGTCGCAATGTTCACCTGCCGCGTGGTCAACGCGCCGCTCGCCATTCAGCCGGACAACATCGAAGTCTCCTACTTGCTCAACTGCGGCATGATCGTGTTCCACGCGGAAAACCAGCAAGACATGTTCGACTTCACGATGGCCGGCTTTACCATCAGTGAAATGAACGACGTGACCTTGCCGGTCGGCGTGTGCTGCGACGGCTTCTTCGTGACCCATGCGCGAGGCTATGTGCGTATGCAGGATCGCGGCATTAAGCTTCCACCGCGTGAAGCGTGGCGTGGGGCCGTGCCTGTGTTGGATGCGGAGAATCCTCCCGCGCGCCTGTCCCGCGACGCCCCCATCGGCTGCCGGTTGTCGCAATGTTCACCTGCCGCGTGGTCAACGCGCCGCTCGCTATTCAGCCGGACAACATCGAAGTCTCCTACTTGCTCAACTGCGGCATGATCGTGTTCCATGCCGAGAACCAGCAGGACATGTTCGACTTTACGATGGCCGGCTTTACTATCAGTGAACATAACGACGTCACGTTGCCGGTCGGCGTGTGTTGCGACGGTTTCTTCGTGACCCATGCGCGTGGCTATGTGCGCATGCAGGATCGAGGGATCAAGTTGCCACCGCGTGAAGCGTGGCGTGGAGCCGTGCCTGTGTTGGATGCGGAAAATCCTCCCGCCCGGCTATCCCGCGACGCCCCGGTTCAGAAGTCGAACTTCATGGCGTACAACATCCATGCAGTTTGGCAACAGGAAGTCTGGGCTGCGGTCGAACGATCGCGCAAGTACATCGATCGGTATATGGGCGGATTGCTTACCGCGGAGAACGTTGATGATGCCGAAGTGATCATCATCGCGTCCGGGAGCGCTGCCGCGCAATCGCGCGAAGCGGTGCGTCTCTGCAAAGAAAAGGGCATGAAGGTCGGATTGATCAAGGTGCGCTCGCTCCGTCCGTTCCCGACGAAGGAACTGCGTGAACTCTGCGCGAAGGCCAAGCTCATTGTCGTGCCGGAGTTCAACTATGTCGGCTGGCTGGCGAAAGAAGTAGCGACCGCGATCTACGGGTTCTCCAAGGCAAAGATCATCGGCGGTCCGCGGGTGTACGGCGGTCAGTCCATGCCGGTGGAGTTGATTGTGGACGAAGTCGAGTCTGGAGTGAGCGGCAAGAAATCTACCAACGTTGCGATGTCGCAGATCATGGGTGGAGCCGTCAATCCTGACGAAGTCGCACACTTCATGCGCAGTATCTAGCGGCACACAGTTTGTTCAAAGAAAAGGGGCCTGTCTGTTCCACAGACAGGCCCCTTTTCTTTTGTGCGGTGTGCTGCACCCCTCGTCATTGTGAAGCGTGAAGCGCAAAAACGAGATACGCTTCACGAGATACGAACCACGCGTTACCCTTGGATCTCGTCCTCGACCATTTCCTCGCTTTCCGGCATGCCGTAAGCCACGTATTTCGCATAGGACAGATAGATTGATGCACTGTCCGTCATGGCTTTTGATCCGGCAGACATCCGCACCACCTTGTCGGAACCGGGCGGTTCCACGTTTTGCAACATCGTGACGTGCTCGTTCAGCAGGTTGATATAGCGTTCCACGGCCGATTCGACTTCTTTATAGGCCTTTAAGATATCATCCGTCATAGTTGTCCTCCATGATGACGTGAGCATACACTAGGGCCATGCAACGTCACAACGCCACGGTTTCCCCTTTAGTTCTCGACGCCATTCGTCAGCTCCTTGAGAAAAAAGGGCTTCCACAATCACGGCTTGCGCAGGTTGTGAGTGATCTCTCACGGCTCTTCACGAAGGAGCGTCCTGAACTGAGTCGTTCTTATCTCGAAGACCCGGCGGCGGTCATGGCGTATCTCAGCTATTTCGTGCCGGTCAATCTGTCGAAGATTCAAGCATTGCTCGATGAAACGCCGACAGATCAGGAGCAAGAACGATTCTCGGTGTTGGACTTGGGCTCCGGGCCCGGCACTGGATCGTTGGCCGTGCTCGACTGGTGGCATCAGCAAAAGCATACAGGCGCGTTGAACGTCGTCGCCGTCGACAACTCACCGGCTGCGCTTGGACAAGCGAGTCAGCTGTGGACCGGCTATTGCCATATGGCCGATATCACGACGGCAAGTTTCCAGCGCCACGAAGGAAATCTCGAACAGGCGGGTTGGTTGACGCAGGTCCGCCCCCGTGCTCCGTTCGATCTCATTATCCTAGCCAATAGCCTGAACGAGCTCTATGTGGGAGCGAACGATCCCATTGCTGCTCGGACCAATTTCGTGGCGGAAGTGCTGGCGCTGCTCGCCCCATCCGGCACGATGATGATTCTTGAGCCGGCCTTGCGGGAAACTTCACGGGCGTTGCATCACGTGCGGGATCGATTGCTCCAGGAGAAACGCTGCACCGTCTTTAGCCCCTGCCTGCATGAAAACAGTTGTCCGGCCCTGGTGAACCCCTACGATTGGTGCCATGAAGAACGGGCCTGGGACCCGCCGACAGTGATTCGGCAGATTGATGATGAGGTCGGTTTTATTAAAGACGCGTTGAAGTTTTCCTATCTGTTGTTACGCAAAGACGGCAGGACCATTGTTGAGCGGAGACCGGATGTGTATCGGGTCGTCAGCGAACTACGTGAGATGAAGGGGGAGAAGCGGGCCTGGTTGTGCAACGAACAGGGCCGGCATGAAGTGGGACGGCAGGATCGGCTCGCCTCTCCTCAGAATAAGGATTTCGATGCCTGGCATCGCGGCGCCATCGTGCAGATTGAGCGGATCATCAGAAAAGAAAAAAACGGCAAAGTGTCGACGCTGGGAAGAATCGAGCAGGAAGCAGCAGTCAAGATAGTCCATCCGGCATGAATGCCCGAGAGAGTCTGGTGAGATGGCGCGCAGCAGGTGATCCGTCACAGATCGCTGAGGTAGCCATGAGTCGCCGATCGGTTTTGCATTTTGGAACGAGGAGCGGGGGTATTAGGCGAGGCTGTTACGATTCACGACGGGGGCGTTAGTCCGCTTCCGGCTCGGAACTGCCGTGTTTGTGGGAGACTTTGTCTTCCTCGAACATCTCGGCCATTTCCTCGGCGATCATGTCGCGATCGTC
Organism: Nitrospira sp.; assembly: GCA_015904045.1. Next base: position 37,962 of record JABMDG010000083.1, on the reverse strand, counting down.
GGGGACAGAGATGATGGTGAGCTCTTTTCTCACCTTGGGTTTCGCTGCCGGCGTCGTTTGATCGGGCTGTTTTGGTGTGTCAGTCATGATGTCAGTATACACTGGTAACGTTGGAGTTTGCCGAGTTATTCAAAGGCTTCCAGCGATGATTTCTCCGGGAACTGCCGCTTACAGGTTTGACACGTTACGAAATAATAGGCGTCTCGTACGGACATCGTGGCCCGGAAATCCAGGCTTACCCCCCGATGGTCACAGGCGGTGCAGGAAATCTCTTTCAATCGATAGGGCACGTCAGGCTGTGTGCGCAGATAGAACTCCATGTCGGCATGGACAGGAAAAGTGTAGTAGCATTTTTTGCAGATGCCGCGCCATTCACCGTCCGTCCCCTTGACTCGTTCATCGATCCCGAAGCTGGACTCTTTGCAAATGGCGCAGGGTACCGTGCCGAGTCGCCGCTCCACTTCTTGCTGAGTGATAGTGACCATATTGATACGAGTATAGCGGGCGGAGAAATGGAATCGCAACAGTGCCGGGGAATGCCTTGACGCGTGTCGGTATGTCGGTATACTGACGCCCGATGCACCAGATCACCGATCGATTGTTTGTCGGCAATATCTACGACTCCGCGCAGCCTCCGGTGCAGATTAGCGCGTTGTTGCTGGTGGCCGAAGAGTATCAGCTTGAAGCGCCGAGTTGGCTGATTGCCGGCAGGATACCCTTCAAAGATTTTGGCGAAGCCGATCCGAACGTGTTGGCTGATGCCGTCGGTTGGGTTGAACGGCACATCGCAGACCATCGGGTCATGGTCTGTTGCCGAGCCGGGATGGGCCGGTCTGTGTCCGTGGCCATGGCCTATCTGTGTTGCGTTGAAGGGATGGCCTATGCCGATGTGCTGAAACTGGTGCTGGCCCAACGCCCTGGCGCTCTGCCGCTTCCCAAGCTCGAATCTGGCATCGAACAGGTTCGGCTGCTGCGTCAGCATGCCTGATTTCATTGGTATCTGCCGCAACACGTCAATTCCATTTCCAAGCCCGTCACGATCCTTTCTTTCAGGCGTTGCCTTTCCAATGATCTCCGTGGCTTAATCGGTCACCATGAGGAGCGACCGATATGCCGGAATTGCCTGAGGCCGAAGTCGTTGCCGGTCAGATCCGTACCGCGCTTATCGGCGCCCGATTGACCGACTGTTGGGTGGGCCGGAAGGATATGGTCCGGGAGGGGATCACATCACGTTCGTGGTACACAGGGGCCGTTGTGCAGCAGGTTCAGCGGCACGGAAAGAGCGTGGCCATTCGGTTCGTCAAGGGCCAGGCTGTGCGCTATGTTGTCGCCGAATTGGGCATGACGGGCCTGTTGCTGTTTCCGTCGGTGCAGATCAGACATCCACAGCACGTGCACGTGCGCATGACATTTTCCGGTGGCCGGGAACCGGAGGTGCGGTACTGGAATCCACGACGATTTGGAAGACTGTCTCTGCTGGACCAGGAGGGGCTCGATCGATATGTCGCCCGCCGGTTCGGCTGTGATCCCTTGACGGTCTCATTGGAAGATTTTTATCGGCTCCTCAAGAACCGGCGGGGCCGGTTGAAACCACTGCTCATGCACCAGCAGGCTGTTGCCGGGATCGGGAACATCTATGCGAATGAGATTCTCTTTCGCGCAGGATTGCACCCCAATGTCCCGGCTGATCGTCTTTCGGCCGCCAGAGTCGAACGGCTTTTCCTTATAACTCGAGAGGTGCTTCACAGCGCGATTGCCTGCGGCGGTTCGAGCGTGCGGGATTTTTTTGCCCCGGATGGAACAGAAGGGCGATACAAACAGTGCCACGCCGTGTATGGAAAGGAGGAGCAACTTTGTCCAAACTCATGCGGCCGGCGTATTCGTCGTGTGAGCGACGAACGCAGCTCCTTTTTCTGTCCACATTGTCAGAATCCGAGGAAGTGGAAATAACTTCCGGTTTAGCGCGGGATCGAACAGACCAAAGATGCATGATTACAATCACTTATGCGCATTGATTCAAAGGCGGAGAATTCGGTAGGCCTTTTGATCTGTTTTGTCTTAGTTCCTCTGGTGTCTTGAGTCACAGGAATGATTTCGCTACAATCCTGCTCCCCTTGCAGCAGCGTTCACACTTTTGAAGGAGCGAGTCATGGCTAAGGTGTTGGAAGGTCCCGGAATGGGGCTGATGAAAAAGTGGGGCATCCACGTTCCCAATTATGTCGT
>JABMDG010000083.1:31878-35639 GCA_015904045.1 Nitrospira sp. | reverse complement strand
GCGGGCTTTACCGGGCCGCTCGCCAAGAAGATGACGGACTTTGCCGGCAAGATGTTCACCTGTTTTGACAGCGAGGATGCGCAGTATCTCGAGGTGAACCCGGTCGTCACCCGCGAGAGCGACGGCGAATTGGTCGCCCTTGATGCCGTGACGTTGCTTGACGGCGACGCCAAGTTCCGCCACCCGGACTGGAATTTCCAGTTTGCCGCGGAGTTCGGCCGGGCCTACTCGAAAAACGAAATGGAAGTAATGGCAGTCGATTCCAAGATCAAGGGGTCGGTCAAGTTCATCGAAATCCCGGGCGGCGATACGGCGATGCTTCCGGCCGGCGGCGGCGCAAGCGTCTATTATTCGGACGCGGTAGTCGCGCGCGGCGGCAAGTTGGCGAATTATGCTGAGTATTCAGGCGATCCGCCCGATTGGGCTGTCGAAGTCCTCACCGAAAAGGTCTGTTCCTTGCCCGGCATCAAGAACATCATCGTCGGCGGCGCCATTGCCAACTTTACCGACGTGAAGAAGACCTTCGGCGGCATCATCAACGGGTTCCGCAAGGCCAAGGCCGACGGCAAGATGAAGGATGTGAAAATCTGGGTGCGCCGCGGCGGTCCTCGTGAAAAGGAAGGGCTCGATGCGATGCGCGCCTTGAAGGACGAGGGCTTCGATATCAACGTCTTCGACCGCAACACGCCGCTGACGGATATTGTCGATAAAGCGCTTCAAAAACAGTAACGAGCACTCGGGACTAGGGACTGAGTGAGAGGGGCTTTTCTCGGCCCGTAGTTCTCAGCGCTCAGTCCTGAAGGGAAAGAGGAGATTCCGATGAGTATTTTGGCCACTAAAGACACCCGCGTTGTGATTCAGGGCGGGCAGGCCGGTGTCAATGCCGCGCGCCGCATGGCGGAATTCTGCTACCTGATCAAGCGTCCACTTAACGTCGAAGCGTTCGTCTATCCGCCCGATGCAGGCAAGACCAACGAGGTTCCCTACGGCAGCGGGCTGATCGCCATACCTATTTATAAGACCATTGCCGAGGCCACAAAGAATCATCCGGCCATCAATACCAGTCTTGTCTATATCGGCGCAGACCGAGCGATGAAGGGCGGGATGGAAGCCCTCGACGATTCCCACATTAAGGTAGTGTCAATGATCACCGAGGGTGTGCCGGAAAAAGACGCCAAGATCCTCGGCGCCCATGCGCGCAAACTCGGCAAAGTCTTCAACGGCCCGTCGTCCATCGGCATCGTGTCCGCCGGCGCGTGCCGGCTGGGTGTGATCGGCGGCGCATTCGACAACCTGGTTCTCTCCAAGCTCTATCGGGAGGGTTCCTTTGGCGTTATTACGAAATCCGGCGGTCTCTCCAACGAGATCATCTGGATCTGCTCGCAGTTCGCCGACGGGATCACGACGGCAATCGGCATCGGCGGCGATGCCTTTCCCGGCACCGATTATGTCAGCTACCTCGAAATGTTCGAGAACGATCCGCAGACGAAGGCGGTGGTCATCGTCGGCGAAATGGGCGGCGATCTCGAAGAACGTGCCGCGGAGTGGTACGGCGCCAAGAAACGGCGGGTCAAGTTGATGGCGGTCGTCTCCGGTTTCTGTCAGGAGAGTTTGCCGAAGGGGATGAAGTTCGGCCATGCAGGCGCGAAGGAAGGCATGAAGGGTGAAGGCTCGGCCCGCGCGAAGTCGGATGCCCTCAAGAAGTCCGGCGCGATTGTGCCGGCGACGTTCGGCGCGTTGGGTCCCGCGATCAAGGAAGCCTATCAAGAGATGCTGAAGTCCGGCCAGGTGAAAGAGCCGGTTGAGCCGGTTTCGCTGCCGAAGTTGCCGAAAACGGTTGAAGAAGCCATGAAGGCCAATGAGGTCATGGTCGCGCCGCTGATTCGCACCACCATCAGCGACGACCGTGGCGACGAACCCTGTTACGACGGGTATCCGGCTTCCGAGCTTATCAATAAAGGTTATGAGATCCCCCATGTGGTGGGACTGCTGTGGGACAAGCGGCTGATCTCCAAACAGGAAGCGGAAATCATCAAGCGCATTATGATGCTCTCCGCCGACCATGGTCCTTGCGTCAGCGGAGCGTTGGGGACGATCATCGCAGCCTGCGCCGGGATCGGGATGTCCCAATCGGTCGCAGCAGGACTGATTATGATCGGTCCTCGTTTCGGCGGCGCCGTTACCGATGCCGGACGGTTCTTTAAGTATGCCGTGGACAATAAGCTGTCGGTGGACGACTTCTTGGCCTATATGAAGAAGAATCACGGACCGGTGCCCGGTATCGGCCATCGGGTCAAGAGTTTACGCAACCCGGATAAGCGGGTGAAGGAACTTGTGGGCTACGTGAAGAGCTTGAACATGAAAACGCCCTGCCTCGATTTCGCGCTGCAAGTCGAGCAGGTGACGGCGGCGAAAAAAGATAATCTGATCCTGAACGTGGACGGCACGATGGCCGCCGTGCTGGTGGATCTCGGTTTCCCGGTGGATAGTTTGAACGGGTTCTTCATCCTGTCGCGCACGATCGGATTGATCGGCCACTGGGTTGATCAGAAGCGCCAGGAGAGCCGCCTGATCCGGTTGTTCGATTATTTGGTCAATTACGCGGCGCCCAAGCGGCGGGAGGTTCCGCCGCTGAAGTAACGTGAAGCGTGTGAAGTGTTATTCGTGAAGCGTAGGAAGGTTAGCGAGATGCGCGTCACGAGATACGAACGACGATTAACGTAAGAAGACGGAGAACAATCATGTCCATGGATCTAGCCAAGAAACTGTATGCGAAGATGCCGGATGCCTGTGCCAAGGCCAGAGCGAAATTCGGCCGTCCACTGACGCTGGCGGAAAAGATTCTCGTTTCGCACGCCGACAATTTTGGCACGCAGACCTGGGAGCGTGGCAAGGCGATGCTGGCTCTACGGCCGGATCGTGTGGCAATGCAGGATGCCACGGCGCAGATGGCCATGTTGCAGTTCATGCAGGCCAATAAGAAGCAGGCCGCCGTGCCCAGCACGATCCACTGCGACCATCTGATTCGTGCCGAGATGGGCTCCGAGAAAGACTTACTTCGCGCGATGGACGAGAATAAGGAGGTTTACAACTTCCTGGCGTCCGCGGCAAAGAAGTATGGCATTGGATTCTGGAAACCGGGTGCCGGCATCATTCACCAGGTTGTGCTGGAAAATTATGCCTTTCCCGGCAGTTTGATCATCGGCACCGATTCGCATACGCCGAACGGCGGCGGGCTGGGCGGACTGGCGATCGGCGTCGGCGGGGCCGATGCGGGTGAAGTGATGGCGGGGTTGCCCTGGGAAGTCCTCCATCCGAAATTGATCGGGGTGCGCCTCACCGGCAGGTTGAGCGGCTGGGCGTCGGCCAAGGACGTGATCCTGTATCTCTGCGGCCTGCTGACGGTCAAGGGCGGGACGAACAAGATCGTCGAATACTTCGGTCCCGGCGCCGAGACGATCAGCGCAACCGGCAAGGGCACCATCTGTAATATGGGCGCGGAGTTGGGCGCGACGACCTCCGTCTTCCCCTTCGATCAGAAGATGGTCGCCTACATGAACATTACGGACCGGTCGGATCTGGCGAATCTTGCGTCGGCAAACAAGGCGTTGCTCGTCGCCGATCCGGAAGTCAATCAATCGCCGGAGAAGTATTACGATCAGATCGTCGAAGTCGATTTGTCGAAGCTGGAGCCGCACGTCGTCGGGCCGCACACCCCGGATTTAGCCCGGCCTATTTCGAAATTGAAGGCAGAAGCGAAG
>JABMDG010000083.1:12126-31778 GCA_015904045.1 Nitrospira sp. | reverse complement strand
TGAAGCGGATCCGAAGCGATTGGCCGATGCCGTCCGGTGGGTGGAGCAACATCTGACGGACAATCGGGTCATGGTCTGTTGCCGTGCCGGAATGGGCCGGTCCGTTTCAGTGGTCATGGCCTATCTGTGCTGCGTGGAGAACATGGCCTATGCCGATGTGTTGAAGCTGGTCCTGACTCGCCGACCCGGCGCCATGCCGCTCCCGAACCTCGAAGATGCGATCGAACGCGTCCTCATCCTTCGTAAAGCCGCGTAACCTGTCTACTGCGCGCACCCTCCCGCACATTGTTTTTACCCACAAGCCTGTGGCCTAATCAGACTTTTCTGAGGGACTGCCAAAATGCCGGAGTTGCCTGAGGCTGAAGTGGTGGTGCGCCAACTGCGAGCCGCCTTGGTCGGAGCGCAGGTCACCGATTGCTGGGTGGGCCGGAAGGATATCGTTCGAGAGGGATTCTCTTCGCTTCCTTGGTACCTCGGATCTGTTTTGCAACAGGTCGATCGATATGGGAAGAGCGTGGCTCTTCGGTTTGTCAAGAACCAGGTCGCGCGTTATCTCGTGGCTGAACTGGGCATGACGGGGTTGCTGCTATTTCCATCGGTGCAGATCAAACATCCGCAGCACGTGCATCTTCGGATGGCGTTCACCGGCGGACGGGAAGCGGGGCTGCGCTATTGGAATCCGCGCCGATTTGGTCGGCTCTCGTTCCTCGATCAACCGGGGTTGGACCAATACCGTGCTCGCCGGTTCGGGTATGATCCGTTGGCGGTCTCATTCGGTGATTTTCAGCGGCTCATGACAAGTCGAAGAGGCAGGTTGAAGCCGTTATTGATGCACCAGCAATCACTTGCCGGCATCGGGAATATCTATGCGAATGAGATTTTGTTTCGGGCCGGGCTGCATTCCAACGTCATGGCATGCCGTCTCCCATCCACAAGAGTCGAACGGCTCTATTATGTCACTCAAGAGGTGTTGCGCAGTGCCATTGCCTGCGGAGGATCAAGCGTGAAGGATTTCTTCGCGCCCGACGGAACCGAGGGGCAGTTCAAACAGCGCCATCTCGTGTATGGGAAAGAAGGCCAGCCATGTCCCAACCATTGCGGGCGGACAATCCGCCGTCTTCAGAGCGAGCGCAGTGCATTCTTTTGCCCCCGATGCCAAGATCCTCGGAAGTGGCGATGAAACTTCGCGGTCAATGTGAAGAAAACCATTTCAAACCCATGAGTTATGATCACGTGAGGCCGTATCGGGTCTGCCAGAGGCAGCGCTAGGCCTTTTGAGCCCTACCACAGTAGTCCCTCTGGTGTCTTGAGTCACCGGGTTGATTTCGTTACAATCCTGCTCCCCTTAGCAGCGACGTCTACACTATTGAAGGAGTGAGTCATGGCCAAGGTGTTGGAAGGCCCCGGGATGGGGCTGATGAAGAAGTGGGGTATCCACGTTCCCAATTATGTCGTCGTCACGTCGGCGGACGAACTTGCCAAGCTCGGACAAGCCAACGAGTGGATGAAGACATCGAAGCTCGTGGCGAAAGCCCACGAAGCGCTGGGCTCGCGGTTCAAGCTGGGGCTTGTAAAGGTCGGCCTCGACCTCAACGGCGCGGTCGCTGCTACGAAAGAGATGATCGGCCGTCAAGTCGGCAGCATCACGGTCTCACAAGTCATCGTCTCCGAAATGATCGCTCACAAGGAAGAATATTATTGTGCGGTGAAGTCCACCCGCGAAGGCGCCGAAATTCTCGTCGCCAACTGTGGCGGGATCGAAGTCGAGTCCAACTGGGACCGCGTTAAGCGCCTGTGTCTCGAAGTTGGACAGGCTCCTTCCCCTGAGGCGCTGGAGCAGCTCGCCAAAAACGCAGGTTTTACCGGGCCGCTCACCAAGAAGATGGCCGACTTTGCCGGCAAGATGTTTACCTGCTTCGACAGCGAAGATGCGCAGTACCTCGAAGTGAATCCCGTCGTCACGCGCGAGAGCGACGGTGCGTTTGTGGCGCTCGATGCAGTCACCTTGCTCGACGGCGACGCCAAGTTCCGCCACCCCGACTGGAACTTTGCCTTTGCCGCCGAGTTTGGCCGCGCCTACAGCAAAGAGGAACTGGAAGTGATGGCGGTGGACAGCAAGATCAAGGGCTCGGTCAAGTTTATCGAAATACCCGGCGGCGATACGGCGATGCTCCCGGCCGGTGGCGGCGCGAGCGTGTATTACTCCGATGCGGTAGTCGCGCGCGGCGGCAAGTTGGCGAATTATGCCGAATACTCGGGCGATCCGCCCGATTGGGCCGTGGAAGTATTGACGGAAAAAGTCTGCTCCTTGCCCGGCATCAAGAACATCATCGTCGGCGGAGCCATTGCCAACTTCACCGACGTCAAGAAGACCTTCGGCGGCATCATCAACGGCTTCCGCAAGGCCAAAGCCGACGGCAAGATGAAGGATGTGAAGATTTGGGTGCGCCGAGGCGGCCCGCGTGAGAAGGAAGGGCTCGACGCGATGCGCGCGTTGAAGGACGAAGGCTTCGATATCAACGTCTTCGATCGCTACACACCGTTGACCGACATCGTCGATAAAGCGCTTCAGAAACAGTAACGAGGACTCAGGACCGGGGACTGCGTGAGGTGGGCTTTTCTTGGCCCTCGGCACTCAGTCCTGAAGTAGAGAGGGAGATTTCGATGAGTATCTTGGCTAACAAAGACACCCGTGTGGTGATTCAGGGCGGGCAAGCGGGCGTGAACGCTGCCCGGCGCATGGCCGAATTCTGTTATTTGATCAAAAGACCACTGAGTGTCGAAGCGTTCGTCTATCCGCCGGATGCCGGAAAGACAAACGAAATTCCCTACGGCAGCGGGCTCATCGCAGTTCCTATTTACAAGACCATTGCCGAAGCGACGAAGAATCATCCGGCCATCAACACCAGCCTTGTCTACATCGGCGCGGACCGCGCGATGAAGGGTGGGATGGAAGCATTGGACGATTCCCATATCAAGGTGGTGTCGATGATCACCGAGGGTGTGCCCGAGAAGGACGCAAAAATTCTCGGCGCCCATGCGCGCAAACTGGGCAAGGTGTTTAACGGGCCCTCTTCGATCGGGATCATCTCTGCCGGGTCCTGCCGCCTGGGCGTCATCGGCGGGGCATTCGACAACCTGGTGCTCTCCAAGCTCTATCGTGAAGGCTCGTTTGGCGTCATCACCAAGTCGGGTGGGCTCTCAAATGAGATCATCTGGATCTGTTCGCAGTTTGCGGACGGCATCACGACCGCGATCGGGATCGGGGGCGATGCCTATCCCGGCACCGACTACGTCAGCTACCTCGAAATGTTCGAGAACGACCCCCAGACCAAGGCGGTCGTGATCGTCGGCGAAATGGGCGGCGATCTTGAAGAGCGGGCAGCGGAGTGGTACGGCGCCAAGAAGCGCCGGGTCAAGCTGATCGGTGTCGTCTCCGGGTTTTGCCAAGAGAGCTTGCCGAAGGGCATGAAGTTCGGTCACGCCGGAGCCAAGGAAGGCATGAAAGGCGAGGGGTCGGCCCGGTCCAAGTCGGACGCCCTCAAGAAGGCCGGCGCCATCGTCCCCCCGACATTCGGGGCGCTCGGTCCAGCGATCAAGGAAATCTATCAGGAGATGCTGAAGTCCGGGCAGGTCAAAGAGATCGTCGAACCCACGAGCCTGCCGAAGTTGCCGAAGACCGTTGAGGAGGCGATGAAGGCGGACGAGGTCATCGTGGCCCCGTTGATCCGGACCACCATCAGTGACGACCGTGGGGACGAACCGTGCTATGACGGCTATCCGGCCTCGGAACTGATCAATAAGGGCTACGAAATCCCGCACGTCATCGGTCTGCTCTGGGACAAGCGGCTCATCTCCAAGCAGGAAGCGGAAATCATTAAGCGTATCATGATGCTGTCTGCCGACCACGGTCCCTGCGTAAGCGGCGCCTACGCGACGATCCTGGCAGCCTGCGCCGGTATCGGTCTGTCGCAAGCGGTCGCGGCCGGTCTCATCATGATCGGCCCTCGGTTCGGTGGTGCCGTCACGGATGCGGGCCGCTGGTTCAAGTACGCGGTCGACAACAAGATGACCGTTGAAGACTTCTTGGCCTACATGAAAAAGAATGTCGGCCCAGTCCCAGGTATTGGCCACCGTGTGAAGAGCCTGCGCAATCCCGACAAGCGTGTAAAGGAACTCGTGGGCTATGTGAAGAGCTTGCACATCAAGACGCCGTGCCTCGATTTCGCGTTGCAAGTTGAGCAGGTGACGGCGGCGAAGAAGGACAACTTGATTTTGAACGTGGACGGGACGATGGCAGCCGTACTGGTCGACTTGGGCTTCCCGGTCGACAGTTTGAACGGCTTCTTTATCTTGTCGCGCACGATCGGATTGATCGGCCATTGGGTGGATCAGAAACGTCAGGACAGCAGATTGATCCGGCTGTTCGACTACCTGGTGAACTACGCAGCGCCGAAGCGGCGGGAAGTGCCGCCGCTGAAGTAGGACGTCAATTGTCAATCGTCACTTGGTCATTCGTAAGAGGTTGAGGACAGTTCTCTACCGGTTGACGTTTGACGAATGACGGCTGACGCTCATTAAGGAGACAAGTCATGTCCATGAATCTCGCTAAAAATCTCTACGCCAAGATGCCGGACGCTTGTGCCAAGGCCAGGAAGAAATTCGGCCGGTCGTTGACACTGGCGGAAAAGGTGTTGGTCTCGCATGCCGATAACTTCGATACCCAGAATTGGGAGCGTGGGAAGGCCATGTTGGCGCTGCGTCCGGACCGTGTGGCGATGCAGGATGCCACGGCCCAGATGGCCGTGCTGCAATTCATGCAGGCCAATAAAAAGAAGGCGGCGGTGCCAAGCACCATCCACTGCGACCACCTGATTCGTGCTGAAATGGGATCAGAGAAGGACCTGCTTCGTGCCATGGACGAAAATAAGGAAGTCTATAACTTCCTGGCGTCCGCAGCCAAGAAGTACGGCATCGGATTTTGGAAACCAGGTGCCGGGATCATTCACCAGGTGGTCTTGGAAAACTACGCGTTTCCTGGGTGCTTGATCATCGGGACCGACTCGCACACGCCGAACGGCGGTGGGTTAGGTGGGCTGGCGATCGGCGTCGGCGGTGCGGATGCCGGTGAAGTGATGGCCGGGTTGCCCTGGGAAGTGCTTCATCCAAAATTGATCGGGATCAAGTTGACCGGCAAGCTGAGTGGCTGGGCTTCGCCAAAGGACGTGATCCTCTACCTCTGTGGTCTGCTGACGGTCAAGGGGGGAACCAATAAGATCGTCGAATACTTCGGCCCTGGCGCCGAAACGATCAGCGCCACCGGTAAGGGCACCATCTGTAACATGGGTGCCGAGCTCGGCGCCACGACGTCGGTGTTCCCCTTCGACCAGAAGATGATCGACTATATGAATATTACGGATCGTGCTGATTTGGCCAATCTGGCATCGGCGAACAAGGCGTTGCTGACGGCTGATCCCGAAGTGATGCAGTCGCCGGAGAAGTACTACGATCAGATCGTTGAAATCGATTTGTCGAAGCTGGAACCCCATGTGGTTGGGCCGCATACTCCGGACCTTGCACGGCCGATTTCCAAGTTGAGAGCGGAAGCCCAGGAAAAGGGCTATCCGGTGGAACTGAAGGCCGCATTGATCGGCAGCTGTACCAATTCATCGTACGAAGACATCAGCCGCTCGGCCCATGTGGCGCGGCAGGCATTGAGGGCTGGTTTGAAGGCAAAGGCGTCATTCCTCGTCTCACCAGGCTCCGAGCGTATCTACCACACGATGAAGCGTGATGGGTTCTTGGAGACATTTGAGAAACTCGGCGGCACCGTGTTGTCGAACTCCTGCGGACCTTGCATCGGTCAATGGAAGCGTGCGGACGGAGTGAAGGGGAAGGCCGATTCGATCGTCAGTTCCTTCAACCGGAATTTCCCCGGCCGGAATGACGGCATCAACGAAACGCTTTCATTCTTGGCGAGCCCGGAAGTCGTGACGGCGTACGCGATCACCGGCGATCTCGGCTTTGATCCGGTGAATCAGACGGTGAAGGGTGCGGATGGCAAGGAGTTCAAGCTCCAAGCACCGGTCGGTGAAGAGTTGCCGGCTAAGGGGTTTGCAAAGGGCGAAGAAGGCTATGTAGCGCCGGCGGAAGACGGCTCGAATCTTACGGTCGACATTCCGCCGACAAGCGAGCGGTTACAAGTCTTGAAGCCGTTCCCGAAGTGGGATGGGAGAGATTTTGAGAAGCTCCCGCTCTTGATTAAGACCAAGGGGAAGACTACGACCGACCACATTTCGCCCGCAGGGCCCTGGCTGAAGTTCCGCGGCCATTTGGACAAGATCAGCGACAATATGTTTCTTGGCGCGAACAACGCTTTTTCTTCAGAGCCGGGCAAGGGCACGAACGTGCTGACCGGCGAGACGAACCTGACGATTGCCCAGATTGCCCGTGACTACAAGGCCAAGGGGATCGGCTCGGTCGTCGTCGGCGACGAGAACTACGGCGAGGGCAGCAGCCGCGAACATGCAGCCATGTCGCCACGGTTCCTCAACGTCCGCGCCGTCATTACGAAAAGCTTCGCGCGTATCCATGAAACGAATTTGAAAAAACAGGGGATCTTGGCGTTGACCTTCGCGGACCCGAAGGATTACGAGAAGATCGAGCAGCAGGACCGCATCAGCGTGACGGGGCTACAGAGTCTGGCGCCTGGCAAGCCGGTTGTGGTGACTATACACAAGACGGATGGTCGCACGCTCACCATCCAAGCGAACCACAGCATGACGGAGCAGCAGATTGCGTGGTTCAAGGCGGGTTCGGCGTTGAATGCGCTGAACTAAACCAGTTACTCAACAGAGGGGAAAGCCATGGCCAAAGCGGATAAAATCATTTATACAAAGACTGACGAGGCGCCGATGCTGGCGACCTATTCGTTCCTGCCGATCATCAATGCCTTCACCAAGGCTGCGGGTGTGACGGTTGAATTGCGGGACATTTCGCTGGCGGGCCGTGTGCTCGCCGTGTTTCCGGAATACCTGACCCCGGCGCAGAAGCAGCATGATGCCCTGGCGGAGCTGGGCGAGCTGGCCAAGACGCCGGAAGCGAATATCATCAAGCTGCCGAACATCAGCGCATCGTTGCCGCAACTTCAAGAGACCATCAAGGAATTGCAGAAACAAGGGTATAAACTGCCGGACTATCCGGAGAACCCGAAAGACGACAAGGAAAAGGATATCAAGGCCCGGTACGACAAGGTCAAGGGCAGTGCCGTCAATCCGGTGTTGCGCGAAGGCAACTCCGATCGCCGCGCGCCGCTCTCTGTGAAGGCTCATACCAGAAAACATCCGCACAAGATGGGAGCGTGGAGTCCGGATTCGAAAACGCATGTCGTCCATATGAAGGGCGGGGATTTCCGGTCGAACGAAAAGTCGATGACGATGGCCGCGGCGACTGATGCGCGGATCGAGTTCATCGGCCAGGACGGCAAGACGACCGTGCTCAAGCCGAAAGTGGCATTGCAAGCCGGGGAAGTCATCGATGCCACGTTCATGAGCAAGCGGGCGCTCCGGCAATTCCTTGAGGAGCAGATCGAAGACGCCCAAAAGCAGGGCGTGTTGTTTTCGGTTCATATGAAAGCCACCATGATGAAGGTCTCGGACCCCAAGATCTTCGGTCATGCCGTGACGGTGTATTACAAGGACGTCTTCGAGAAGCATGCAGCCACGTTCCAAAAGCTTGGCGTCGATCCCGACAACGGTCTTGGCGATGTCTATAGCAAGATCAAGTCGTTGCCTGACGACCAGCGTAAAGCCATCGAAGCCGATATCCAAGCCGTCTACAAGAAGCGTCCGCCCATGGCGATGGTGAATTCGGACAAGGGCATCACCAATCTGCACGTGCCCAGCGATGTGATCATTGATGCTTCCATGCCGCCGGTCATTCGTGACAGTGGAAAGATGTGGGGGCCGGACGGCAAGTTGCATGATGTGAAATGCGTGATTCCGGACGCCAGCTATGCGCCGATCTATCAAGAGGTCATCGATTCGTGCAAGAAGCATGGCGCGCTTGATCCGAAGACGATGGGAAGCGTGCCCAACGTCGGCCTGATGGCTCAGGCGGCGGAAGAATACGGATCGCACGACAAGACCTTCAAAGCGCCGGGCAACGGCACGATCCGGGTCGTCGATGCAACGGGCAAGACGTTGCTGGAGCACAAAGTGGAAGAAGGCGATATCTGGCGGATGTGTCAGGTGAAGGATGCGCCGATTCAAGATTGGGTCAAGCTGGCGGTGAATCGCGCGAAGGCCACGGGCGCCATGGCGATTTTCTGGCTGAACAAGGAACGGGCGCACGATGCCCAATTGATCGCGAAGGTAGAGCGGTACTTAAAGAATCATGATACCAAGGGGCTCGACATCCGGATCATGCCGCCGGCTGAGGCGATTCGTCTTTCGCTCGAACGGATCAGAGAGGGAAAAGACACGATTTCCGTGACGGGGAACGTCTTGCGCGATTACCTGACCGATCTGTTCCCGATTCTCGAAATCGGTACCAGTGCCAAGATGCTCTCGATCGTTCCGCTGTTGAACGGCGGCGGTCTGTTCGAGACCGGCGCGGGGGGCTCGGCCCCGAAACACGTGCAGCAGTTCCAGGAAGAAGGCTATCTACGGTGGGATTCGCTCGGCGAGTTCCTGGCCCTAGCCGCTTCGCTGGAGCATCTGGCGAAGGTGGGGAACAATCCTGTTGCCAAGGTTCTGGCGGACACGTTGGATCAGGCCAACGCGAAGTTCCTGGAGAGCAACAAATCGCCGGCCCGTAAGGTTGGCGAGATCGACAACCGCGGCAGCCATTTCTACCTGGCTCTCTACTGGGCCCAGGCGTTGGCGGCGCAGACGCAAGATAAGCGGATTGCGGACAAGTTCGCGAAGATCGCCAAGGAGCTGAGCGACAACGAGAAGAAGATCGACGGAGAATTGCTCGCGGCGCAGGGGAAGCCGCAGGATGTCGGCGGATACTATCATCCGGACGATGCCAAGGCGTACAATTCGATGCGGCCGAGCGCGACGCTGAACGCGATCATCGATTCATTCGCGTAGTAGGACTGAGTAGCGAGGACTGAGGGCTGAGTAAAATTCTCATAACTCAGTCCTCAGCCCTCAGTCCTGGGGACCCAAGCTATGATGGCTGGAAGCTGAAAGCTATGGCAACCGACGACAACCAGAATGTAATCGATCAGCCCGAGGTGCTCACGCATCGGATGGTGACGATTGAAATTGCCGGCAAGAAGTACGAGGTGCCGGAAGGGATCACCGTCATCAAGGCCATGTGGTATGCCGGCCAGGAAGTCGTGCGCGGCGTCGGCTGCCTTGGTGGATTCTGCGGTGCCTGCGCAACCTACTATCGGACCAAGGATGATCCCAAGGTAAGAACGTGTCTGGCCTGCCAGACGGCGGTCCAGGACGGCATGTCCTTTACGATGATGCCGCCCTTCCCGGCGCGCAAGGCGCTGTACGATATTCAGAAGCTTCAAGACCCCAAGCAAGATCTTTTCAATCTGTATCCAGAGGCCCCACTCTGCCGGAATTGTAACGCCTGCACCGAAGCGTGCCCGCAGAAGATCGACGTGCGGGAAGGGGTGTGGAAGGCGGTCTTCGGCGACTTCCAGAGCGTCTCGGAGATGTTCATGGACTGCGTCATGTGCGGCATGTGCACGCCGGTCTGCATCGCCGATATTGCTCCGAACCTCGTGGCGCTCTATGTCAGCCGCGCACAGGGGGCGCATTTTACAGAGAAGCCAGCCGGATTGCATACGCGCATCAAGGAGATCAAGGACGGCCGGTTCGACGATGAGTGGAAGAGGGTTCTGTCGATGAACGAGAAAGAACTGGCGGAGCATTGTGCCTCTGTGAAGTGAGAAAGTTATAAGGTGTGAAGGTGTGAAAGTTCGGAAGTCGGTCGAGTCCGATGAACTTCCAACTTGTCAACTTTTCTACTTGTAACTAACGAATCATGGACATCCACGCACTTCAACAGATCGTTCATCAGACCAGGGATGCTCGCCGCAAGCAAACCATCCCCAAATTTTCCCCTGCCGACCGCGATCAGCTGATTCACAAATACCATCCGGACTGGAAAGCGAGCGCCTATCGGCCGATCCGATTCGGCCCGAACGAAGGCGACAAGACCGTCGTTGAATTGGCGACGTTGCTTGAGGGGGACAGTCCCATCGACGGCACTGTCGATATAACACCTCACCAGACGACGGATGTGCTGGTCATCGGCGGCGGCGGCGCAGGTTGCGCGGCGGCACTGCACGCGCACGCAGCCGGCGCCAAGGTCATCTTGGCGACCAAGCTGCGACTCGGCGACTCGAACAGCGTGATGGCGCAAGGCGGCATGCAGATCTCTGTGGCGCCGGAAGACTTCGATCAGAAGATGGTTGCCTACATGAACATTACGGACCGGTCGGATCTGGCGAATCTTGCGTCGGCAAACAAGGCGTTGCTCGTCGCCGATCCGGAAGTCACTCAATCGCCGGAGAAGTATTACGATCAGATCGTCGAGGTCGATTTGTCGAAGCTTGAGCCGCATGTCGTCGGGCCGCACACCCCGGATTTGGCCCGGCCAATTTCGAAGTTGAAAGCGGAAGCCAAGGAGAAGGGCTATCCGGTTGAATTAAAGGCGGCTTTGATCGGCAGCTGTACGAATTCATCTTACGAGGACATCAGCCGGTCGGCCCATATCGCCCAACAGGCGTTGAAGGCCGGTTTGAAGGCGAAGGCCTCGTTTCTGGTCTCGCCGGGCTCCGAGCGCATCTACCACACCATGAAGCGCGATGGCTTCCTGGACACCTTCGAGCAGCTGGGCGGCACGGTGCTCTCGAATTCCTGCGGCCCCTGTATCGGGCAGTGGAAACGAGCCGACGGGGTGAAGGGCAAGGCGGATTCGATCGTCAGCTCGTTCAATCGTAACTTTCCAGGCCGGAACGACGGCATTAACGAAACACTCTCGTTCCTGGCGAGCCCGGAAGTTGTGACGGCCTATGCGATTACGGGCGACCTTGGCTTCGATCCGGTGAATCAGACGCTCAAAGGCGCTGACGGAAAGGAATTCAAGCTCCAAGCCCCGGTGGGTGAAGAATTGCCGTCCAAGGGATTTGCCACGGGTGAAGAAGGCTTTGTGGCGCCGGCTGAAAACGGCGACGGTTTGACCGTCGATATTCCTCCGACCAGCGAGCGGTTGCAGCTTTTGCAGCCGTTCCCCCGTTGGGACGGGAAGGACTTCGAGAAGCTTCCGCTTCTGATCAAGACCAAGGGCAAAACCACGACCGATCATATTTCCCCCGCCGGTCCCTGGCTCAAGTTCCGCGGCCACTTGGATAAGATCAGCGACAACATGTTTCTCGGCGCAAACAGCGCCTTTGCCTCCGAACCGGGCAAGGGGACCAATGTGCTGACCGGCGAGTCGAATCTGACCATCGCGCAGATCGCCCGTGCTTACAAGGCGAAGGGGATCGGTTCGATCGTGGTCGGTGACGAAAACTACGGTGAGGGCAGCAGCCGCGAACATGCGGCGATGTCGCCCCGCTTCTTGAACGTGCGCGTCGTGATCACCAAGAGCTTCGCGCGTATTCATGAAACCAATCTCAAGAAACAAGGGATCTTGGCGTTGACCTTCGCGGAACCGAAGGATTACGAGAAGATCGAGCAGCAGGACCGCATCAGCGTGACGGGGCTAGGGAGTCTGGCGCCCGGCAAATCGGTGCAGGTGACCATTCACAAGGCGGATGGCCAGGCGCTCACCATCCAGGCGAATCACAGCATGACGGAGCAACAGATTGCGTGGTTCAAGGCCGGTTCGGCGCTGAATGCGCTGAACTAATCACGATGCGGAAAGGGGAGCAACCATGACGACGAAAGCAGACAAGATTATTTATACCAAGAC
The DNA here is from genome assembly GCA_015904045.1 of Nitrospira sp. The sequence continues at coordinate 19,835 of JABMDG010000083.1, read as the reverse complement.
CGATGAGGCGCCGATGCTGGCGACCTACTCGTTCTTGCCGATCATCAACGCCTTCTCGAAGGCGGCGGGCGTGACGGTCGAATTGCGGGACATCTCGTTGGCGGGCCGTGTACTCGCCGTGTTTCCGGAATACATGACTCCGGCGCAGAAGCAGCACGATGCCCTGGCTGAGTTGGGCGAGCTGGCCAAGACGCCGGAAGCGAACATCATCAAGCTGCCGAATATCAGCGCGTCACTGCCCCAACTCCAAGAGACGATCAAGGAATTGCAGAACCAGGGCTACAAGCTGCCCGAGTATCCGGAAAATCCGAAAGACGATAAAGAGAAGGACATCAAGTCCCGTTACGACAAGGTCAAGGGCAGCGCCGTGAACCCGGTGCTGCGCGAGGGCAATTCTGATCGCCGCGCGCCGCTCTCCGTGAAGGCCCATACCAGGAAGCACCCGCATAAGATGGGAGCGTGGAGTCCGGATTCAAAAACGCACGTCGCCCATATGAAGAGCGGGGACTTCCGGTCGAACGAAAAGTCGATGACGATGGACGCGGCGACCGATGCGCGGATCGAGTTCGTCGGCCAGGACGGCAAGACGACCGTGCTGAAGCCGAAAGTGGCATTGCAGGCCGGGGAGGTGATCGATGCCACGTTCATGAGCAAGCGGGCGCTACGGCAATTCCTTGAGGAGCAGATCGAAGACGCCCAAAAGCAGGGAGTGTTGTTTTCGCTTCATATGAAAGCCACCATGATGAAGGTCTCGGACCCGAAGATCTTCGGTCATGCTGTGACGGTCTATTACAAGGACGTGTTCGAGAAGCATGCAGCCACATTCCAGAAGCTGGGAGTCGATCCCGATAACGGCCTTGGCGATGTCTATAGCAAGATTAAGTCGCTGCCGGAAGATCAGCGCAAAGCCATTGAGGCCGATATCCAGGCGGTCTACAAGAAGCGTCCGCCCATGGCGATGGTGAATTCCGACAAGGGCATTACCAATCTGCACGTGCCCAGCGATATCATCATCGATGCGTCCATGCCCCCGGTCATTCGGGACTCAGGCAAGATGTGGGGCCCTGACGGCAAGGCATATGACGCGAAGTGTGTGATTCCCGATGCCAGCTACGCGCCGATCTATCAAGAAGTCATCGATTCCTGTAAGAAGCATGGAGCGCTTGATCCGAAGACGATGGGAAGCGTGCCCAACGTTGGCTTGATGGCTCAGGCGGCGGAAGAGTACGGATCACACGACAAGACCTTCAAAGCAACGGGTAACGGCACGATACGGGTTGTCGATGCAACGGGCAAGACGTTGTTGGAGCATAAAGTGGAAGAAGGCGATATCTGGCGGATGTGCCAGGTGAAGGATGCGCCGATTCAAGACTGGGTCAAACTGGCGGTGAACCGCGCAAAAGCCACCGGCGCCATGGCGATTTTCTGGCTGAACAAAAATCGGGCGCACGATGCGCAATTGATCACGAAAGTCGAACGGTATTTGAAGAATCATGATACCAAGGGGCTCGACATCAGGATCATGCCGCCGGCTGAGGCGATTCGTCTTTCGCTGGAACGGATCAGAGAGGGAAAAGACACGATTTCGGTCACAGGGAATGTCTTGCGCGACTATCTGACCGATCTGTTCCCGATTCTCGAAATCGGGACCAGCGCCAAGATGCTCTCCATTGTTCCGTTGTTGAACGGCGGCGGTCTGTTCGAAACCGGCGCGGGGGGCTCGGCCCCGAAGCACGTGCAGCAGTTTCAGGAAGAAGGCTATCTACGGTGGGATTCGCTCGGCGAGTTCCTGGCCCTAGCCGCTTCGCTGGAGCATCTGGCAAAGGTCGGGAACAATCATGCCGCCAAAGTATTGGCCGATGCGCTCGACCAGGCCAACGCGAAGTTCCTGGAGAGCAATAAGTCTCCGGCCCGGAAGGTCGGGGAGATCGACAACCGCGGCAGCCACTTCTACTTGGCGCTTTACTGGGCCCAGGCATTGGCGGCGCAGACGCAGGATAAGAAGATCGCGGAGAAGTTTACGAAGATCGCCAAGGATCTGAGCGAGAATGAAAAGAAGATCGCCGGAGAATTGCTCGCGGCGCAGGGCAAGCCACAGGACGTGGGCGGGTATTATCACCCGGACGATGCTAAGGCTGCCAAGGCGATGCGCCCGAGCGCAACGCTGAATGCAATCATCGACTCATTTGTCTGAAGTCCGTTAGAGGTTAGGCGTCAGGCGTGAGGGGATTCTGATCGAGACCCCTTGCGCCTTACGTTTCACGCCTCACGAAGGAACAATGGCTCAAGAAGACACCAATATCATCGACCAGCCTGAGGTGCTCACACATCGGATGGTGACGATCGAAATTTCCGGCAAGCAGTATGAGGTGCCGGAGGGGATCACGGTCATCAAGGCCATGTGGTATGCCGGCCAGGAAGTGGTGCGCGGCATCGGATGTCTGGGCGGCTTCTGCGGGGCCTGCGCTGCGTACTATCGAACGAAAAACGATCCCAAGGTGAGGACCTGCCTGGCCTGCCAGACCGCTGTGCAGGACGGCATGTCGTTTACGATGATGCCGCCGTTTCCCGCGCGCAAAGCAGCCGGCGCCAAGGTCATCTTGGCGACCAAGCTGCGACTCGGCGACTCGAACAGCGTGATGGCGCAAGGCGGCATGCAGATCTCTGTGGCGCCGGAAGACTCGCCGGTCACCCATTTTATCGATACGCTCAAGGGCGGCCACATGCAGAACGACCATGACCTGCTCAAGGTGATGGTCGAGGAAGGCCCCTCAATCGCCAAGTGGCTGATCGAGCTCGGCGTGTTGTTCGATCGGCAGGCCGACGGCAATTTGCACGTCAAGAAAGGCGGCGGCAGCTCCAAGCCCCGTCTGCTGACCTGCTCCGACTATACCGGCCTGGAAATTATGCGGGTGCTTAAGGACGAGGTCATCAACCAGAAGATCCAGCTCCTGGAGTTCAGCGCGGCGGTCGAACTGCTCAGCGATGATGACGGACGGTGCACCGGAGCCATCCTGAAGGATCTCGACAATCATCAATATGTGGTTGTCGCGGCCAAATCGGTCATTCTGGCCACCGGCGGCATCGGCCGGCTGCACATTCAGGGATTCCCCACCAGCAACCACTACGGGGCAACAGGTGACGGGTTGTGCCTTTCCTACCGGATGGGTGCAAAGCTCGACCACATTGACACGTTCCAATATCACCCGTCCGGCGCGGTTTATCCCGAACAATTGATCGGCGCCTTAGTGACGGAAGGCATCCGGTCCGAGGGCGGCCAGCTGGTCAATGCCAAAGGTGAGCGGTTCGTCAACGAACTCGATACGCGCGACGTCGTCTCGTCCTCGATCATCCGTGAGTGCGAAGAGGGCCGGGGCATCCGCACGATGTCGGGCCGCGTCGGGGTCTGGTTGGACACGCCGCTGTTGGATGCCGAACATGGGCCTGGCACGGTCGAGAAACATTTCCCCGCCATGATGCTCCAGTTCGAGCGATTCGGCATCGACATCAGCAAGGATCCGGTGCTCATTTATCCGACGCTCCATTATCAAAACGGTGGCGTGAAGATCGACACGAATTCAGAAACCAACGTGAAGAACCTGTTTGTGGCCGGCGAAGCCTCGGGCGGGTTGCATGGGCGAAATCGCTTGATGGGCAACTCGCTGCTCGATTTGATGGTGTTCGGCAAGCGGTCGGGTCTGACGGCGGCCTCCCGAACCGGGTCGGTCACACAGGGCAAGTTGACGTTGAAGCACTTGGAACGGTTCCGGGCCGAAGCCAAGAAACATGGGAATGTCAGCGGTGTCATCTCGCCCATGATCCTGCCGGCGTATACTAGAAAAGTAAGTTAGTGATGAGGACTGAGTGCTGAGGACTGAGACGTGAAGACCGAAACTCAGTCCGCAGTCCTCGTTGCTCAGTCCTGGAGCGACAGCAAGGAGCGAAAATGAATGTGCATGAATTCCAAGCTAAGTCGTTGTTTGCCCAATTCGGCGTGCCGGTGCCGCGCGGGAAGGAAATTACGTCCCCGGAAGCTGCAACCGCTTGGGCCAACGAACTGAACACGCCCGTGTTCGTCGTCAAGGCGCAGATCCACGCGGGCGGCCGTGGGAAGGCCGGTGGCGTGAAGATCACAAAGGATAAGAACGCCGTGGCGGGATTCGCCAAGGAATTGTTGGGCAAAACATTAGTCACGCACCAGACCGGTCCCAAAGGACGGACGGTCCATCGCCTTCTGATGGAGGAGGGCGCCAATATCGCTAAGGAGTTGTATCTCTCCATCCTCGTCGATCGCGACACGGGTTGGCCGACGTTCATCGCCAGCACGGAAGGCGGGATGGAAATCGAAGAAGTCGCGGCCCACACGCCGGGAAAGATCATCAAGGAAGCCATCGATCCGGCTGTCGGATTTCAGGGCCACAATGGCCGCAACGTGGCGTTTGCCTTAGGTCTCCAGAATGTCGAGCCGGCGGTCATCAATCCTTTCGTGAAGATGCTTGACAATCTCTATCGCCTTTTTATGGAAAAGCACGCGGCGTTGGTCGAAATCAATCCGCTGATCATTACGAAGGAAAAAACGCTCATCGCGTTGGACGGCAAGGTGTCGTTCGACGACAACGGCCTCTTCAAACACGAAGATGTGCAGAAGATGCGGGATTTGAATGAAGAGGAACCGCTGGAGATCGAAGCGACGGCGAACAATCTGAACTACGTGAAGTTGGACGGCAACATCGGCTGCATGGTGAACGGCGCTGGCCTCGCCATGGCCACCATGGACGTGATCAAGCTGGCCGGCAGTGAGCCCGCGAATTTCTTGGACGTCGGCGGCGGCGCGACGAAAGAGACGGTGGCGGCGGGGTTTCGGATTCTGCTGAAAGACCCGAACGTGAAAGGCATCTTCATCAATATCTTCGGCGGGATCGTCCGCTGTGAGCGCATTGCCCATGGCGTGATCGAGGCGGCGAAGGAAGTGAAGATCAACGTGCCTCTCGTTGTCCGGTTGCAGGGGACGAATGCCGAAGAGGGTCGCAAGCTGCTGGCGGAATCCGGCTTGAAGCTGGAAGTGGCGAACGATTTGTGGGAGGCGGCGCAGAAGATTGTGAGGTTGACGGGGAAAGCGGCGTAATTAGGAAGATGAGCCGGGCCGGGCTCAGTGCTCGCCCACCGCGCGCACAAAAAACGATATAAATTTTCAGATTATGGTCGGCGCTCGGTGGATGCGCGCAGTGTGAGCTCCGGCCCAGCACACCTTCCAGTATCGGAAGGGTAGGAAAAGAGGATATCGTGAGCATTCTGGTCAATAAGAATACGCGGGTGGTGGTGCAGGGGATCACGGGCAAGGAAGGGTCGTTCCACGCGACCCAGTGCAAGGCCTATGGGACCAAGGTCGTGGCTGGGGTCACGCCGGGGAAGGCGGGGCAGGAGGTCGAAGGCATTCCCGTATTCAACACGGTGGCCGATGCCGTGAAGAAGACCGAGGCCGATACCTCGCTCATCTTCGTGCCGCCGCCGTTCTGCGCCGACGCGATTCTGGAAGCGGCCGATGCCGGGATCAAGCTGGTGATCTGCATCACCGAAGGCATTCCGGTCAACGACATGGTGAAGGTGAAGCGGGCGTTGCGCGGCCGCGATGTCAGGCTGATCGGTCCCAATTGCCCCGGTGTCATTACAGTCGACGAGGCCAAGATCGGCATCATGCCGGGTTTTATTCATAAAAAAGGCGTCGTCGGCGTGGTTTCCCGCAGCGGGACTCTCACCTATGAGGCTGTTTATCAACTGTCCACGCTCGGCCTTGGCGAAACAACCTGTGTCGGCATCGGGGGCGATCCCGTCAACGGCACTGGCTTTGTAGACGTTCTCCCGCTCTTCGAAAAGGACGCGGAAACGCAGGCGATTGTCATGATCGGCGAGATCGGTGGCGATGCGGAAGAGAAAGCCGCCGAATTCATCAAGAAACACGTCAAGAAGCCGGTGGTGAGTTTTATCGCCGGGATCACGGCGCCTCCCGGACGCCGCATGGGCCATGCCGGCGCGATCATTTCCGGTGGCAAAGGCACGGCAACAGAAAAGATGAAGGCTCTGGAGTCTTCCGGCGTCGTTGTCGTCAAGAACCCGGCTGAAATCGGCAACGCCGTCAAGAGAGCGCTGGGACGATAGATCTTCCACCATGGGTTCTTCTTGCCGCACCCGTTGCGACCTGATTCTGACGAGAATTGTTAGTCCCCCCTGCGCGATTGCGGTGTTGGCATATTGGATTTACCGATAGTTCCAATCCGTTTTATCTATTTTCAAAACTGAATGCGGGGTTGTTACTGTGGGCCCCGTTCGCCCCTACGATGCGAGAAGAGCATCCCGTCTTGGTCGCTCTGGAGGTGGATGTTTGGATTCGTATGCCATGCCAATAACCGCAACAGGGGAACCGGGGATCGATACGGGTGTAAGGAAGACGCAGGCGTCGGGAGGACGATGAATGAAAACGAGAATTTCGGCGATCGTTGGCCTTCTCTGTGTCCTTGGCTCTCCGCTCTCCGCGTCGGCGGGGGCTGAGCTCCCGACCATCTCGTCCGGGACGCCCGAACTCTATTTGTCTTTCCTGTCGGGCATCGCCATGACGCGCAGCGCGGATGCCACATTCACGGACGGGACCACGCCGACGATAATCAAGGATGTCGACTATCGGAATAATTTTGCAGTTGGGGGCAACGCGGGGGTCTGGTTTCCCACCCGCAACAAGTTGTGGGGATTCGACCTCGGCATGGAACTCACCGGATTTCTTTGGCAAGCGGACGTGGGCCCTCGGGAAAATTATAATGGGGTAACAAATTCAAGCGGAACGTTTAGTGGCGCCGCGACTGAGATGCGGGGCCTCTACATCGGCCCCAATTTCCTGATTCGCTACCCGCTAGCGATTTCCGACGCCTATCCGAACGGGCGGTGGTTTCCGTACGTCGGGATCGGTGTGGGCATGCATCAGATGGCTATGAGGCCAGGTGGAACTCGTGGAATTAGTGCGATAGGAACGTGTTGTGAGGGTGGTGGGAATACCAATACCAACGCTGCTCCCGACCAACGGGTTACGACGCACGCGTGGATGGCATTGGGAGGAATCAAGGCGCATCTCTTCAAGTACGTGGCGGGGTTTGTTGAGGCGAAGTATATCATGGCCCATCACGACAACCTCTTGACGGATCGGTACGGGCTGTCCTCCGGAGGCGACGCATTTCCCACGTTTCCGAAGACGGGGGGGAGCACCATATTTCTTAATGAATATTCATCCTCGATCAATTCGATCCACGTGCATGCGGGCTTGTCGATTCACTTCGACATCAAGCCATAGCGTTGTCCTGGATGAATACCTCCCCCACCACGCGTGGTTGGGGGTGTGATAGGGCCAAACAGTTCTGGTATCCGATCTTCCTTCTCCTGGAGGGCGGTGAATGAAAACACGAATTCCGGTGATTGTCGGCCTTCTTTGTGTCCTTGGCGCTCCGCTCTCCGCATCGGCGGCAGAGCTCCCGACCATGCCGTCCGGGACGCTCGAGCCCTATCTGTCCTTTATGGCGGGCGTGGCGATTCCGTTCAGTGAAGATGCCACGTTTCAGGGCGCGCTCCCGCCGACGGGGCCGAGCGGGGTGGCGGTGCCGAGGGTGATCAACGATGTCGACTATCAGATGAAACATTCATGGGGAGGGAGCGCAGGGGTCTGGTTC
>JABMDG010000083.1:6822-12026 GCA_015904045.1 Nitrospira sp. | reverse complement strand
CTCCCGTTGATCAATCAGCCGTATTGCTGCGCGAGGCCGAGCCGGTCGAGGCGTCGTATCCGGAACCGGTTAGTGAGCAGGGTCTTCCACCATCCAGTGTAGCCACGGCAGGCGCTGAGCCGGAGATGTCGGCCTTCTCCCTTGCGGACCCGTTATGTGCTCTACAGGTGTCAGAGCCGGAAGTTTCTCCTGCAGACGTACCGTCGGAGCAGTCCCTGGCTGACGAGCATGCAACCGAAGCGATAACCGAACAACAGCCTCCAGTATTTTCATTTGCCGGTGAGGTTGCGGCACCAGTTGAACCGACAACATCGCTCTCCTCACCGGAACCTGCTTATTCGCCATTGTTTGCCGAGGAGTCCCTGTCTGATACGCGGCGGGAAGAGACAATCTTTTCGCTGAAACCGGAATCAACGGAGTTTCCGGTTGATTCTTATTCAGACCAGGCCGCATCTCAGGCGGAGCCGGCCTCGCCAGTGACAGTCTCCGATTTTGATCATCGGATGACAGGTGGCCGAGCGGATCAGACCGATGCTCCCGAGACGGCGGTTCCGGAAACGGTCTCGCAGCCAGAGCCGGAGCTGGCTGAGGCCAAGCCGTTCACTGAAGAGCCTCTTCCTCCTCCCCAGACCAAACAGCATCTGTGGCAAGAGCCGGTGCTGACCGAGGCGAAAGCATCCCTTCTCGACTTACCACCGAAACAAGATGGGTCGATACAACCTGGCGAGTCCATCCGATTCGTCGGGGAATCACACGCGTCGTCCATCGCGGAAACCGAGTTGCCGGAACCGACATGGGATAATCAAGACATGAGCCATCGTACATCGGCGGTTGCGGCTGCCGTCGATGTACTCTTTGAGTCATCCGGTCACTCTGCGCGAGCAGAAACACGGTCACGTCCGATCCCGAAACAGCCGCGTCGGAAAACTCGATTTGGATTAAGCCGCGTCGCACGCACCATCTCGGCCTTTATCGGGTCCTGTTTTTCCACCACGCGTGCCATTGTGGCGTCCCTTATTGGGTTGGTGGTGCTGGCAGGCCTGTGCGCCGGGCTGGCAATCGGCGCCGTGGGATTGGTCTGGGTCATCATGGAGGAGCCCCCATCTTCCACATATGGAAGCATGACCACGAGTCCGCAGCGAACTCTGGGCGATCTGAGAAAGAATGGCTATTTGGTTCTGATGGGTTTCGATGTGTCGATGGATCAAGACCCCATCCAAGCCGGATTTGAGCGGAAGCCCGACGACAAAGACGCAGATAGGGCGCTGGCGTGTCTTGGAGGAAGCGGTGGTGATGCGTCCGGCGGGCAATCGAATGCCTCCGGCAAAGTCTTGAACGGATGGTTCAAGGAATCGAATCCCGTCGGGCGGTTTACCTCACATCGCGGAACGATCGAGGGGTGGGTCAATCAAGCTGGAGGCGTGCTCGGCCGGTATCAACAGTGGCACCGGCTATCATTCGAAGATTGGGGCTATGGCCAGGCGACCAGTCCGCCATGCGCGGCGATCACGCTCACGCAACACCTCTACATCGCGGAGGGGTTTGCGAAGGGCACTGACGTGGGTGTGGATCGGATTGAGACGGACATGGAGGCGTGGCGAATCGTGCTCAGCCAGGCGAGGACATTGCCTGTGAAAACGCTGGCGCTCCGAGCCTTGAACGATGACATCGCGGTGGTCTCCGGTCTGCTGGTCCAGCCTGATGTCGACGGAACATATCTCGGCCGATTGGCCAAGATGGTTCGGCCCCTCGAGCAGAGCGAACTCTCGCTCCGTTGGCCGATGCAGAGTGAATTGGTCTCCGCGGCAAAGACCTTCGATGCCAAGTTGAAGGCCGAGAAGGGTGAAGAGCAAACGGTGCTTGCCGCTATTGCGTCGGTGCTTCCCTTGCCGGAACAGCGCCGCCTCAACCGGTATGCGGACTACTACGAAGCGTCGTACAAAGCCGCCGGTGAAGGGCGATATGGAGCCTTGCCGAAATGGAGCGAGTACATCCGTTTCCCGGCCAAGACGGTTATGGACCATTTTGCCAATCCGATCGAAAACATTGTGGGGCTGGAACCCTTGGCGCCATGGGATCTCTACAATGGGTTGGTCGTCGACACCGATGCGCATTTGCGTCTCGCCAGTTTGCAAGCCTGGATACGCCGTGGTCCTCAGGACGCCGAGCTCATGCCGCGCATCGCCAAGGCCGGACAGGATTTCTATGACCCCTACACCGGATTCCCGATGCTGGTGAATCTGAAGAAAGGCGTTCTGTATAGCGTGGGACACGACGGACAAGACCAGGACGCCGATCCACAGGCCGACGTCGTGGTGGCCATCCCGGTCAATCACGCCGTTGCCGCTGCACTCAAAGCGTCTGCCGCAACTGCCAAGTCCAGATAAACAACCCAGGCGGTTCGTGCTTGACACCGCCGGCGGTATTTCACACAATCGCGCGCACGGTGGACGCTGTGAGAGGCTACTGATGGCAGCGGCGCGGTTTTGGATGAACAGTGCGTCGGTCATGCAGCAGGGCAAGACGTTTCCATCGCCCATTCCAACGCAAGTCGTTTCCAACGAAGAATTCACTCCCATCGGACAGACAAGAGACCAGGCCAGGGTGGAGCAGGCGGTGGTGGCGCTGGTGGGCCGGACCGCCTCCGTCAAGGGCCTGTCACGCCGTGAGTTCCTCAAGACCACAGGAGGGATGGCCGCGGCCATGCTGGCGATGAATGCCGTCTTTGGCCGCTTCTTCGACATCGGCGAGGTTGAGCTGTTCGAAACGGCGGCGTTCGCGGAGCAGCAGGGCACGCCCTATTTCATCCTTGATGTGCAGACGCACTACGTTGGGTCTCAGTACGATCCGGCCGATGCCGAAGCGTCTCGAAAAGGTGCCGTGTCCAAACAAGCGTTATTGTCACTCAGACGGTACATTCGGGAGGCGGGGCTCAACCCGAACCTCAAGGATGACCGGGGAACCATCGATGATCTCTCGTGGAGGAATTTTGTGAAAGAAGTGTTCCTCGACAGCGAAACGGCCATTGGGTTGATCAGTACGCCGCCCGGGCCGTATCCGCACGAAGCGGTGGTGCCGCCGGCCGAAATGGCGCATATTCGCGACGAGATCAACCGTGTGGCCGGTTCGCAGCGGATGCTCGCGCACGGGCTGGCAACGCCGCAGTTGGGTGCCGCGGATCTGGACTTCATGGCCATGCAGGCCGAAACGCTCCACGTCGATGCGTGGAAGTGCTATACCGGCTCCTGCCCGAAAGGGTTCGACCGGGGCTGGTGGATGGATGACGAGAAGATTGCCTACCCAATGTTGGCACAGGCGCAGAAGCTGAATGTGAAGCGCCTCTGTGTTCATAAAGGATTGCCGCTGGGGCCTGTGCCGGAGTACAACCATCCAAAGGATGTGATCAAAGCCGCCAGGGATTTCCCCGACATCGACTTTCTCGTCTATCACTCAGGGTTCAGGGGGACTACGTCCGTGGATGAGGTGTTTGCGAAGACCGGCCAGATTCCTTGGACAACAGAATTCTGCCGCCTGAAACAACAGCATCCGGAAATCGCCAACATCTATATGGAACTCGGTTCAACCTTTGCGCAATTGGTGACCACCCATCCGACGGTCTGCGCCCATCTGCTCGGACAGATCATCGGGGCGTTCGGCGCCGATCATGTGTTGTGGGGAACCGACTCGATTTGGTACGGGACTCCGCAATGGCAGATCGAAGCGTTCAAGCGGTTCCAGATTCCCGATCAACTAATTGAACAGCATCGCTATCACCCGTTGACGAGACAAGTGAAAGAGCGGATTTTCGGGCTGAATGCGGCGCGAGTGTTTGGAATCGATGTGAAGGCGACAAGAAACGCCGTGCCTCAGGATATCCTCGGCCGATTGAGAATGAGCTATCTGGAAGAAGGGCCGGAGCCGAGTCATCGGGCGTATGGATGGGTGGCGGGATGAGTGGGATGGACAGGGCAGATCAGTGTCTTGTGCTCGCGCACCGCGCACACGGGAATGATCGAATGGTTATCACAACGGGCGGTGCTCGGTGCATGCGCGCAGTCAGGCACTGATCTGCCCTATCCAAGTGAGTGATGGTGAAGGGAAGGAAGGACATACATGAAAAGCGACATTCTGTATCCCGGGGCGTTTCCGATGGTGCGGGTCGAATTGGCGGCTGGCGAGCACATCAAGGCCGAATCCGGCGCGATGGTGGCGTCGTCGCCGACCATCGACATCGAAAGTAAGATGGAAGGCGGGTTCCTCGGCGCGCTGTCTAGGAAGTTGCTGACGGGAGAAAAGTTTTTCTTCCAAACCTTGCGGGCAAGCCGCGGGCCCGGCGAAGTCTTGCTGGCGCCGACGGTTCCCGGAGAAATCGTGATCATGGAGCTTGATGGCGTCAATGAGTATCTGGTTCAGAAAGACGGCTTTTTGGCCGGTGCCGAGTCGGTCAATATTGAGAGCAAAATGCAGAGTCTGAGCCGGGGGCTCATGGGAGGAGAAGGGTTCTTTATTTTGAAGGTCAGCGGCAAGGGCACACTGATCCTGAACAGCTTCGGCGCGATTCACAAGATTGAGTTGAAACCGGACCAGGAATATATCGTTGACAACAGCCATCTCGTGGCCTGGTCGGCGACTACGTCCTACAACATCGAGAAAGCGGCATCCGGGTGGGTAGCAAGTTTCACGTCGGGCGAGGGATTCGTCTGCCGGTTCCGTGGGCCTGGCGTGGTCTATATTCAGAGCCGCAATCCAGGCAGTTTCGGCAACTGGATACGGCAGTTCATCCCAGTCTCCGAGTAGCGGATGCTGAAAACGCCCGCCAACTTTGTTCTCGGCTCGAAACAATCCTCAACGTACCCCAGAGGGTACGCCTGCGGTTCTTTCTCGCCTGCGGCCGCGTTGGCCGCCGTTTTGAGCATCCGCGCGAGAACATTCCGATGTCAATGAATCAATCGGGAACCATGCTATGACCGAATTCCAGCCCAATGCCCTCTGTTTCGGCCAGGAATTTCCCGCGAGCGGCGAGCCTTGCCTGGTTCAGGTCGAAGATCTCGGGATCACGGTCATGTTCCTGTCCGGCGCCGCCGAAGACCGATCGGAATCGGCTTCATTTTCAGCGTTAACGGTTGCCGCGGGTGGATTCGATCACGACCAGCTTGTTGTGAGATGGGTTGGTGCAGCCGGGGAGCGGACACTCTATCTCAAGC
>JABMDG010000083.1:3494-6722 GCA_015904045.1 Nitrospira sp. | reverse complement strand
GCATCCCGATGTGATCCGCGCGTTCCGCGATGCTGCGCCGGAGCATTTGCGTGCTCCGTTGGAACGTGCCGCAGAACATGTCCGGCAGGCGCGCCACCGGCATCGGACGGTCTGGAGCGTCATCGGAGGGATCGTGTTGGTCGTGGTGCTGGGACTGTGGTTCGGGTCCGATCGGCTGGTCGAGCTGGCCGTCGATCGGATTCCCGTAGAATGGGAGCAGAAACTGGGCGAGTCGGCATATAAAGATTTTCTCGCGCACCAAGACATTATGAAAGAAGGCCTCGCGGTGTCGGCCGTGGAGGAAATTACGCATCGTCTTGTGGAGCAGATCCCGAACAACCCCTACAAGTTCGAAGTGACGGTCGTGAAGAGTGACGTGGTCAACGCCTTTGCCCTGCCCGGCGGCTATATCGTCGTCTTCACCGGCCTGATGAAAAAAGCGGATAGCGGCGAAGAGGTGGCGGGCGTCATGGGCCATGAGCTGAACCATGTGTTGCAGCGGCATGGACTGGAGCGGATCGTGAAGCAGCTCGGCCTTGTGGCCGTCGTGTCCATCGTGCTTGGGGATCACCAGGGTTTGGCGGGGATGATGAAGCAGCTGGGAGTCGAATTGCTGACCTTGAAATTCGGTAGAGAGCAGGAGACAGAAGCGGACCTGACCGGGCTGCAACTGCTTCATCGGGCGAAAATCGATCCCTCCGGCATGATTCGCTTTTTCGAACAGCTGTCGAAAAAAGATGAAGGGCGCACGGAGTGGCTCTCGACCCATCCGATGAGCGGGGCAAGAGCCGAACGGCTGAAAGCCGAGCTGGCGGCCATGCCGAAGATGATTCCTGCTCCTTTCAGTTTCGATTGGACCAAGGTCCGTGGAGCGCTTGGGGGAGAGCCGGCGGATAAACCATAACGCACTCTTATACGGTGAACTGTTAATGAAAACGGAGGCACGCATGCGGTTCAATTTCTTGAAAGGAGGCCAGATGAAGTCGCGTCGATTCCATAGAAAACTTGTCGCTGCAGGGGTGTTGGCCTGTTTCTTGACGGCAACCACGGCCTGCTACGGTCCATTCAACCTTACGAAGAACGTCTATCACTGGAACAGCGGTATCAAAGGCAGCGGTGAAGTCAGCGACAAATGGATGAAAGAATTTGTGTTCTTCGGCATGATCGTTGTGCCGGTGTACATGTTTTCGGCGCTGCTGGACGGGTTCATCTTCAACTCGATTCAATTTTGGAGCGGAGACAATCCGGTCAAAGCGACGGGTTTAAATAATGACGGAACAACCAGGGTGGCAGTACTTGGCGATCGGACGATCCGCTGGACTCAGACTGACGAGGGCGCGATTGTGGCCTATGAACGCCACGGAGTCGTCGAGCGCCGGGCGACGATACTTTCCCATGGGACCAGCTATCGCCTCATCGACGAGAGCGGAGTCGTCTTGGCGGAAGCGGAATACGCCGCCGATGGCGTCGTCAACCTCCTCGATCGCAATTGCCGAGTTGTGCAACGCTGGAGCATTGATCAGCTGAGATCGATTGCTGAGAGCCGAGACGCAATCTTGGCCGAACCGGCAACGATTGAACGGGGATAAAAAAGTGCTGGCACTCGGCTACGATTTGTCTATAATCACTCTCGGGGACGTTCAGTCGGTGGTTTTGGGCCTTCACTCACCTATCAAGGAGGAATGCATGAAGAAGCTCAGCATGTTGGCCAGGCATGATCGGGGACGCCGCCTTCGCTGCCCTGCCTGTGAAGCGGCAGGCCTTCGTCCTCGATGTCGCATCGGATTATCTTCGCTACAAAGGGGAAACCGACGATCCGGAAGTGACGGTCTATAAAGAGCGCAACAGAGCCGTTCTGACGGAGCGGAGCAAACTGTCGATTCCCTCGGAGGACATCGAGATCCGTCCCTATACCAGGCAGCCGGATGTCGGGCACCGGACGTCGCGGCTGACGGTGGGAGGCGGCTGGCGCAATCACGACACATTTGAAGAGGCGTCGTTCCGTTCCGTCTATCACAATCTCCTCGATCCGGAGCCGGGCTACACACCGGATGCGCAACTTGAAGCCTTTGCAGTCACGGTGCGCCGTTACAATCAGGCAGACCGTGTCAGAGTCGAACGGGCGACACTGGTCAACATCGTGTCTCTCTCGCCGATCGATAATCTGTTCCGGGCGCCGTCGTGGAGGGTGAACGTGGGAATGGACACGGTCCGCCGACGGGGCTGCCAGCTCTGCGACAACGTGGTCGTTGATGGAGGAGTCGGCGCGGCGATGGAATCCCATGTGCTGAATCGGGAAGTCTATTTTGCGTTCGCCGAGGCCGAGGCGAACTACAGCAAGGCCTATGAGGAGCGGCACCGAGTCGGCGGTGGTGCCACAGTGGGAATGTTGACGGATGTGACCGACCGCTGGAAGCTGATGCTGTCGTGGTCGTATCGACGGTATCCGTTCGGCGATACATCGGACGACATTCGCTGGTATGCCGGCTCGCGCGTCACCCTTGCCCAGAATTGGGCGGTGCGGGTGGATTACCACCATCGCGACCGCGACAATGATGTGGTTGTTTCCCTGCAAGCATTCTTCTGATCAGCCGGGAAGACTTTCCCTTGCCCGTGTTCCTGTGTCCTGCTACAAGTGTAGCTGTCGAGCCCACATTATTCATGAACGCTTCGACTGCAACCGCCGATACGCCGCTGCGACAAGCCTGGCCGTGGTCTTCTCACGGCCAAGCGGGCAGGCTCGCCCCTCGTGGCCTCAACATACTGTTTCAAGTATGCTTTGGCCTCTCGGGGCTCCGCGTGCCCGTCTCGCTTGGCGTCTTGGCGGTTTCGTCACGAACCGTCAGGAACAATGTGGGCTGAGGGTTGAGCGTCTCTCATGCGTGCACCTATGGAGCCAAGCACAGAACAGGCCACACGTGGAGCTGATAGACCGATCGCTCCTCATCCGCCGTTACGCCAATACTATGATGAGGTCGGGGAGCGGCAGGGCTTTCTCAACGAACTGTTCAACCGAACCGCATACCAATATCGCAATATCGACAAGGCGACCGGCTTCGGGTCTGGGATGTGGTATCGCAGGAAGGCGCTCCAGCTGGCGGGGCTCAAGCCCGGTATGAAGGTGCTGGATGTCGCCTGCGGGCCCGGGTTGGTCACGCAGTGTGCGGCGGATCTCGCCGGACCGTCCGGCTCAGTCTTCGGGCTCGACCCCAGCATCGGTATGTTGCG
>JABMDG010000083.1:0-3394 GCA_015904045.1 Nitrospira sp. | reverse complement strand
CCGGCGCAAGAGGAATGAGATTCGGATTGGAACCCGTGGATTGAAGGCGCATACAAAGGGGGAATGGTTTCAGTGGCACCATCATTACTTGAACAAGACCTCGCCAAGCTGATCGTGCAGACGCTCAAGCTGAAGACCGATCCGGCTGTCATTGAACCGGAGGCCGCGTTGTTCGGCGAAGGGTTGGGGCTCGACTCGATCGATGCGTTGGAACTCTCGCTGGCCATTTCACAAACCTACGGGTATCAACTCAAGTCGAGTGATCCGCAGATCAAAACGATCTTTTCATCCCTGCGGGCGCTGGCGGCAGCCATTGAGAAGAACCGCACGAAGTGACGGTCGGTAGGGCCATGCGTGAGACCCCCTTGATCGGCCCCTACGATGTCGACGATGTGCTGGCCTGGGATGAGGAAGGGCCGCGCACCGTCCGCCGGTTTTTGGCCGACGCGGCTTCCCTGGCGGAGTCGTTGCCCGATCGGTCTACGGTGCTGAATCTTGCGACCAACCGCTATGACTTTCTCGTGGGATTCGCTGCCGCCATCATGCGGCGGCAGGTGACGTTGCTTCCACAAAGCCGGGCGTCTCAGACGCTGCTTCGGATCGCCGGAGAATTTCCCGGAAGCTATGCCCTGACGGATCGAGGCGATGCCATTGAGGGAGTCGATTCCGTCTCGATCCAACCGAGGGGGGACCAGGCTCTGTGTCCGATGGATATTCCACGGATTCCGCCCGATCGAGTTGTGGCTGTTGCATTCACTTCCGGGAGTACCGGACGGCCCGTGCCGAATAAGAAGACGTGGGGAGCCTTGACGGCTGTGGCTCAGGCGACCGGAGCGAGACTCGGGATCAAGGCAGGGGATCGTCTCTCGGTGGTGGCGACCGTTCCGCATCAGCATATGTTCGGGCTGGAGGCGTCTGTGATGCTACCGATCATGCATGGTTTGGCGATGCATGCCGGTCGGCCGCTGTTTCCTGCCGATATCAGGGCGGTGCTGGCCGATGCGGCGAGCCGATGGATGCTCGTGACGACGCCTCTGCATCTTCGCGCCTGCGTGTCGGAAAGTATAAGCATACCCCCGGGCGGCCTCATCCTTTCTGCGACAGCCCCGTTGCCCCGCAATTTGGCGCAGCAGGCTGAGGAGCATTTTCAAGCCGAAGTCCATGAAATTTTCGGGTTTGCCGAAGCCGGCAGCATCGCCGAACGGCGCACAGTCGACGGCGACCGGTGGCAGCCGTTGGAAGGGGTGCAGGTGGCGCAGGATGCATCCTCATGTCTGGTGCAGGCATGGTATCTTCCGACGCCCGTGCCTGTGCCGGATCGCATCACCGTCGATACGGATGGAACATTCGTCGTACATGGCCGCGAAGCGGATCAGGTGAATGTTGCCGGCCATCGGATATCCCTCGGCGACTTGAACCAGCTCTTGCTGAAAATCGATGGCGTGCAAGATGGAGTCTTTTTCTTGCCGGAGGAGGGGGCTGGCCTCGTCACGAGGCTCATGGCATTTGTCGTGGCTCCCGGCAAAACCAGCGAAGAGATTCAACGGAAGCTGCGCGCGTATGTTGATCCGGTATTCATCCCCCGTCCGTTGGTGTGTGTGCCGAGTTTGCCACGGAATGCAACCGGCAAGCTTCCACGAGAATCCCTGAGCGAGTTGGCCCGGCAATGGCTGGAGAGGGAAGGCGATGGCGCATGAACGAACGGTGTCGATCGGCCACGATCATCCGTCGCTCGCGGGACATTTTCCCGGACACCCGGTTGTGCCGGGCGTGGTGTTGCTTGGCGAAGTGATCGAGACGTTGCGTCACAGTGCGGCGGCTCCGCCGGTGAGGGGATTGCCCATGGTGAAATTCTCCTCTCCGTTGAGGCCCGGTGAGGCCGTCACCATTCGTGTGGATCAGGATGAGGCTGCGCTGGCCTCGTTTTCTTGCCGGGTCGGGACCAGGCTCATCGCGTCCGGCATGATTGAGCTGGCATCCGGGACGGCGGCGCAGATGGAAGGGGCGTGAGCCTCGCGTGGCGACAACAATCGGAGCGCGGCAGCCGCGCCGGTATTCGCATCATGGCCTGGGTAGCGCAATTCCTCGGCCGTCCGGCTGCCCGCGCGCTGCTCTATCCGATTTGTGTGTATTACTTGCTGGGATCGGGGTCTGCCCGCCGGGCTATTGCGCGATTCCGTGAGCGGGCCCTTGGCCGGCCTGCCGGATGGGGGGAACTGTTCCGCCATTATCACGCATTCGCCTCCACGATTCTCGACCGGGTCTATTTTCTCCGCGGACAGTTCGACCTTTTCGATATCCGGTTCCATGGCCTGGATGTGCTGGATCGGGAGCTGGCCAAGGGACGGGGCTGTGTGCTATTAGGCGCGCATCTCGGAAGTTTCGAGGCGGTCCGGGCGATGGGTCTCCTCGGGCGGCAGCTCGACATCCGAATCCTAATGGATGAGCAGAATGCTCCGTTGATTCGCGGGTTGACCCAGACATTGAACCCCATGATGGCCGGCACGGTGATTCAGACGGGCGGGATTCACGCACTCCTGCAAGTGAAGGAATGTCTCGAACGGGGCGGGATCGTCGGTGCGATGGGTGATCGTGTGACGCCGCAGGATCAGGCCATCGCATGTTCGTTTTTCGGCAGTGAGGCCAGATTCCCGACCGGGCCGATCCGTATGGCGCATGTGGTTCAGGCGCCGGTGGTGCTGTTTTTCGGGCTTTATCGGGGAGGAAATCGCTATGACGTGCGTCTTGAGTCATTTGGCGGCGAAACTTGTGTGCCGCATGACCGCCGGGATATCGATTTGACGCAGGAAGTGCAACGGTTTGCCGGCCGTCTCGAGGATGTCTGCCGCCTTGCGCCGGACAATTGGTTCAACTTCTATGATGTGTGGGATCGTTCGAATTAGCCCGTTCTTTTTGTTTGGCGGTCTGCTGCTGCTGGGAACTCTAGCCGCTCCAGAGAACGCCTCCTCTCGCGGCGATGACGTGACCGGCGCCTGGACGGTCGAGCAGGTTGTGGCGTCGCTGAAGGAAGAGCGGGAACCTGCGGTGCCCTTCGAAGAGGCGACGCATTCGTCGTTGCTGAGTGCGCCACTCATTGTGCGCGGCATATTGCGCTTCACGCCCCCGTCTCGACTGGAAAAAGAAGTGCTGGAACCCTACCACGAACGCTATGTCGTCGAGGGAGACCTCGTGACTTTCGAGAGCGAACGAAAGCGTGTAAGAAAAAGTATTTCTCTGGGAGACTATCCGGGCTTGCGCGGGTTCGTCGAGGCGTTTCGGGCCGGTTTTACCGGCGATGCGGTGCAGTTGAAACAGAGGTACGAGACGGCGCTCGATGGCAATCGGGAGCAGTGGACGTTGCGGTTGCACCCTCGTGATCCGGCAGGGCGATCGA
>JABMDG010000082.1 GCA_015904045.1 Nitrospira sp. | reverse complement strand
GGCTCAACTCGACGGCGCGCTCTTTGCCGTGGCCTACAATGAGTTTTGCGCACCGACGTTAGAGGAATCGGTTGAAGCCCTGATCAATCAGGGGGCAACTCGTATTACCGTCGCGACGACCATGTTTACCCCGGGAGGGTCACACTCGGAGGTGGAGATTCCGGAGATTCTGGATCATCTGCGACCGCAATATCCGGGGGTCGAACTCCGTTACGCCTGGCCGTTCGATCTGAATCTTGTGGCTAACACCTTGGCGGAACAGGTGAAACGCTTTTCCTGAATTGATTTCAGAGAAACCATCGGAAGCTCTTCTCTATTCACTAAAATCCATATCTAATGCGAACGGCCCACGCGAATACGCTGTGTATATCTCCTCGCTTCTTCGAGCGCTGCAATCTCGCTGACCGACCTTCTTTGGCCCCCGGCATCACAACCTTTGTCAGAGTCCGGCATTATCAATGCTCGGGCTACAAGCCTGCATGAGCATTGTTGACTTACCCGGTTTTTGCTAGGATGCGCCCGCCAAATCGATTGTGGAGCATTCCATGAAAATCGCCACCTTCAATGTCAATTCCCTGCGCAAACGCCTGCCCATCGTGATGGAATGGCTCGACCGCCAGAAGCCGGACGTTCTTTGCCTCCAGGAAACGAAAGTGCAGGACAACGAATTCCCGCTACTGGCCTTGACCCCGTCCGGCTACGAGATCACCTATCGAGGAATGAAGTCATACAACGGTGTGGCAATTCTCAGTCGAAAGAAACCTGAGGCGGTGTTCTACGGATTCGATGATGGAGGAGAGCCGGAGGACGCGCGATTGCTCAGGGTCGTCATCGACGGTATTCCCATTGTGAACACCTATGTGCCACAGGGATTTGAAATCGACTCGCCGAAATATGCGTACAAGCTGGGGTGGTATGAGCGGCTGCGGAAGTATTTCGAGAAACACCTCTCACCGGAAGCCCCGGCGATTTGGTGCGGGGATATGAATGTGGCACCGAGGCCGATGGACGTGCACAGTCCGGACAAACATTTAAACCACGTCTGCTATCACGTGGAGGCCCGCAAGGCCTACGAGAAGACTCTCGCGTGGGGATTCCAGGACGTGTTCGTGAAACTCTATCCGACCAAACAACAATACACGTTCTGGGATTATCGGGCACCGAGTTCACTGGAGGCCAATAAAGGCTGGCGCATCGACCACATTCTCTCAACCAAACCGCTGGCGGATAAGTGCGTGCGGGCTGACGTGGACGTCGAGCCGCGGCGAGCGAAAGACCCTTCGGACCATACGTTTCTCTGGGCAGAGTTTTCGGTCTAGCCGCGCCCGCAACGCCCACCCCCCGCCCGGTCCGATCATGCAGGCTAACCACCCACCTGGCCGGACAGGACGACAGTCTCACGCCGCATGAAGCAAGGACTGTTTCTCCTTCAGATGATTGAGGCGGTTCGCTAACAGCATCGGATCGACGATCAACCCGCAATTGATACAGCGATGGACAATGAGGCCTGGCGACAATTCCGGCTGCCGTTCTTCGATCATGAGACCTTTGCACTTTTGACAAGTCATGAGCGCTCCTCCTTTTTATACGTGCCGGTATCGAATCCACCCGCACACGGGAGGTAACGTAACATCGTGAGATTAACTCCATGTTAACAGGCAGTTAAAAGTGTCTAATGTCCATGGACCACCGACGTGCGTCGTCGCCATTGTCGGAGCGGGAGCGGCAGGACTTGCCGCCGCTATCGCAGCGGCAGAACGAGCAAAATCCCCCGACGCCGTTCGGATTCTCCTGCTGGACGGCGCACATACCATCGGCGCCAAAATTCTCGTGTCCGGTGGCGGGCGCTGCAATGTCACGCACGCGGTCGTGACCCCGACCGATTTCTTCGGCAATCGCCGGATCATCAAGAATGTGCTGGCTTCGTTTTCCGTTGAGCAGACAATCGCCTGGTTTGCTTCTCTAGGCGTTGATCTCAAACGCGAAGAGACCGGCAAACTGTTTCCTGTGACCGACAAGGCTCGAACCATTCTCAACGCGCTCGTCGATCGCTGCCGCAAGCTCGGAGTGGCCATTTGTCCCCGTCATCGCGTGCACAGCATTGAGCGAGAAACCGGCAAACTGTTTCCTGTGACCGACAAGGCTCGAACCATTCTCAACGCGCTCGTCAATCGGTGCCGCGAGCTAGGGGTGGCCGTTTATCCCCGTCATCGCGTCCACAGCGTCGAGCGAGCGACCGGACCCGATGCCGGGTTCCGGATTCATCATGCGCAGGGAACCGTCCTGGCCAAACAAGTCATCCTGGCCACCGGCGGCCGATCCCTCCCCAAATCAGGGAGCGATGGATTCGGGTACGAGCTGGCGAGACGATTAGGCCACCATGTGACACCGACCGTCCCGGCACTCGTCCCGCTGGTGCTGGATGACCGTATGTTTCACGGGAGTCTTTCCGGATTGTCGCAGGAAGTTGAACTCACCACGATCGTGAACGGGAAAACTGTTGATACTCGAACCGGCAGCTTGCTCTGGACGCACTTCGGCATCAGCGGACCGGTGGTGATGGACGCGAGCCGGTTCTGGTGTATGGCGAAGAATGACACCGCAGCGGTCCGCGGAAACTTTGTCCCAGGCTGTACCCAGGAGGAGATGCGGGAATGGCTGATGGTGGAAACGGGGACTCATCCTCGTCGCACACTGGTCAAGACTCTTGCTCAGCGGCTTCCTCAGCGCTTTGCCGAATCTCTCGTTCAGTACGCGAAGTGCGACAGCCAGGCGGCCATTGCGCAACTGCCACGGAAAGACCGAGAGCACCTCCTCACTCTGCTCACGAAGTTCCCGTTTCCCATTGTGCACGATCGCGGATGGAACTATGCGGAAGTGACCGCCGGCGGTGTGCCGCTTGAAGAGATCAACTTTCGGACCATGGAATCAAAGATTGCGCCGGGTCTGTATCTCGTTGGCGAAATTCTGGACTGCGACGGTCGCATCGGGGGCTTCAACTTCCAATGGGCCTGGACGACAGGACGGCTGGCCGGAAGAGCAGCCGGCGATTCTTAAAAATCCGTCATTGCGCCATTCCAATAACTCCTCGATCAGAATCAGCCGGACTCACACAAAACATCCGGCAAGAATCACGGCGTTACCGCCGCCGGCTGTACGAAGCTGACGTCGGCTACCGCAGCGGTTCGGACCGGTGGATGGTCCCCCTCGTACCTGGTCGGAAAGACATAGAGCCGCTCCCCGACTGAAAACAGTAGCTTGTACTCCGTCACTTCATCATCGCGCAGATGCACCCTCAGCAAAGCGGACTCTGCTTGCTTATCGACCCGTGCCCAGTTCACACCAAGCTGTACAGGGACAACATACAGGCTGACGGCAATCACAGCGAACGAGAGGTATGCCATCGACAGATCGATGCGACGGTCCGCCTTGCTAAGCCGTACGGCAACGAGTTCCAGTGCTGAGCTAAACAGCAGCAGCAACAGGACAACGGAAACAACCGACAGAACAATGACAGCCGCGGCACAATCGAATGTGCTGAGCAGCGTGGTGCACGCCAAGAGCATCATGAAGAGCCATGGACCGTAATGGACCACCGCCACCGATATTTTGAACCGGGTGGTCGCAGTCAAGTCCCCTGCGTGCTCGATCCCAGCGAGGTTCGTAGTGGACAGATAGACGAAAAAGAGAATCAGGAGCAGAGGAATCCAGCTCTGACCGAAGTAGGTCGCCATTGGAACTTCATCCAATATCCATGAGGCTCCGAATTCTGAAAAGTACGATCTCGTATAGATCGCTCCTGCGAGATACGCTAAGCCGCCGATTCCAGCCAAGCCAGCAAATACTTTTGGCGCATTCTCAACAATCCGCCGAGCCCCGTCACGAGCCGATTCGGCATTGTGGTGATCGTTATACGACATAGCTCACGACCCGGAACACCCCGGCGCGAGACGGTCACTCACGCTCAAGTCGGCTACTGACTCCGCTTATCGATGACCTTGTCTCATGGCTCGCGCAAGAATCCGACAATTATTCCTGCCATGACGACGGTCGTGCCAAGAAAGAGGAGAAATGACTTGCTCTCGGGAAGGCTGGACTCGCTCGGCGGCGGCCAATCGACGAACAGAGCCAGTGCAATGAGTAACACCCCAAGGGCGGCCAGCAATTTCCCGCGTAGCGCCATGCCCCGCATGTTACACCTCAACCATGCGCCGGTCGACCGGCGGCCGAGTGACGAAATCGCAGGAAGCCGCGTTGATCGTGAAACGTCGTTCCATGGGAAGAAAGAGCCTATGGCGTATGGCACGAGACTAACGGACAAATCAAAGACAACAAAGGCTCTGATCCAATTACGTGCTATACGCCATCAGCTATACGCTCTTCTCCTCAGCGAGATACGCTTCACCGTTCGACAGGCTCACGGTCCTGAGCAGAGTCGAAGGACGAGATACAAGTGACGAAGCACGGAGCAACGGACCGGCGATCGCGGCAGAAACACTCATCAATAATGCGGGTTAGGGCTCTTGTTCTTCAATGTCTTCGATTGATTGCTTAAGTGCGGCAACGAATGCATCCGGTTGAGCCAACGCCTGCTCTGTGAGTTGGAACTCAGAGACCAGTACACCAGCCTTATCGACCACGATCAACCGATAACCCTGTTTCACAATGATGCTCTCTTGGGATGTGATCCAACGCGAATCCAGCGAACCAGAATATCGCTCAACAAGGACCCGCTCGATGAAGCTGACTGGCCCGAGCGATGGC
>JABMDG010000081.1:8551-12562 GCA_015904045.1 Nitrospira sp. | reverse complement strand
TCTGGTCATCCAAGCCCTTGACCCCGAGATCACTCAATCCATCGCGATGGAAATCGTGCAAGGCCGGCCCTATAAGACCAAAGTGGATCTCGATCGGATTGGAAGTTTTCAGGCGATCGGCGCGAAACTGCGGGCCTCTCCCGATGCCTATGATATAAAGAGCGACTACTTTTCCGCCCGACTATCCATCACTGTCAACGAATCGACCAAAACAGCCTTTGCGGTGTTAAAGCGTGACCCCAATAAGGGCGACAGCAGCGTGGTCTACCTACGGACATTTTAGCTATTCGCCGACATTCCCCTGTCAATGCCGTTCGGTTCCGGGCGCCCGCCAGGCGGCCGTTCTCGTAATCGAGCCCCACGAGACCTTTGCTCCGGTCATCGACTGCCATAACCCGATCAACCTCCAACACGAAACCAGCTGACGGAAACCTAAATTTTCCAGGATCGCGGCAGCACACAGCGTCCGCGCCTGTTTGAATTCAGGATAGGTGTGAAAGGCGATTTCATCGACGAGCAAGACGCTCACCGACACTAAAATGCCCATCCCGATTTCGGCGGTCACAAACGCGATCGCGGCGGCGGGCGATAACAATCCCAACAGGCACGCGACCACCGTATAGAGATACCCCGCTGCCAGCACGGCGGGACTCAACCATTCGAACAGGACCATAAAGGGAATCGACAACCACCCGACAGTCCCCGCGCGAGGATGAAAGAGCATCTGCTTATTCATCAACAGCGCTTCAGACAGCCCCCGCTGCCACCGAATGCGTTGACTCTTGAGCGATCGAAGATTTTCCGGCGCCTCGGACCAGCAGAAGGCGTGAGGAACGAAACTGATGCGGTATGGCTCTCCCTGTAAGCGGAGATGCCGATGCAGGCGAACGACAAGCTCCATATCTTCACCGTGACAACCCTTGGCATAGCCCCCGACCCTCACCACCGTATCCTTCCGGAACAGTCCGAACGCGCCGGAGATGATCAGCATCGCATTGAATGGATTCCATCCAAGCCGGCCGATCCAAAACGCGCGATAGTATTCGACGACCTGAAAACGGCCAAGCCAGCTTGCCGGAAGCCCGACGGCAGTCAAATACCCCGCTTGCACTTGGCAGCCGTTGGCGATCCGAACCGTTCCGCCAGAGGCCACGGTCGATGGATCGTCCAAAAACGGCTGTACCACGCGCTGCAAACTATCCCGCTGCAAGATGGAGTCCGAATCCAGTGTGCAGAACAGCGGATTGCGGGACAGATTGATGCCGACATTGAGTGCGTCGGCCTTACCCCCATTGTCCTTATCGATGACACGAACCTTACTGTTCCGTTTGGAGAGATACACCGCGCGGATCTTCTCGGTCTGCAGATTCACCGGGTAGGCTTCCGGAAACGGGGTCAACTCAAACTCCTCGATCAAGACATCCAGCGTCCGGTCTTTCGAACCGTCGTTGATGACCACGACCTCGAATTCTGCATACTGCAGCTGGAGCAGCGAACGGACGGAATCGGCGATGGTCTGCTCCTCATTATGAGCCGGGACCAGAATACTGACCTGCGGCTCAAATTCTGTCTGCGTCCTGGGCAAATCATCGAGTACCCGACTGGGCAGATGCCGAAAGAGGAAATGAAAGGAGATCAGTTCCAAGAGCAAAGAACAGGCTGTCTGAAAAACGAAGAACGATAGGAAAAGCCATTGCGGTATCGTAAAAATAGTATCGGCAAGCAAGTGACACGAACCTTACTGTTCCGTTTGGAGATATACACCGCACGGATCTTCTCGGTCTGCAGATTTACCGGGTAGGCTTCCGGAAACGGGACCAACTCAAACTCCTCGATCAAGACATCCAACGTCCGATCTTTCGAACCGTCATTGATGACCACGACCTCAAATTCCGCATATTGCAGCTGGAGCAGCGAACGGACAGAGTCCGCGATCGTCTGCTCCTCATTATAGGCCGGAACCAGAATGCTGATCTGAGGCTCGAATCCCGTCTGCGTCCTGGGCAGATCGTCGAGGGCCCGCCGAGGGAGATGCCGAACGAGAAAATGGAACGAGATCAACTCCAAAGAAAGGGAACAGACTGTTTGAAAAATGAAGAACGATAGGAAAAACCACTGCGGTATCGTAAAAATAGTATCAGCAAACACGTGCGTCAGTTCTCCGCTCTCACTCGCGAGCTGCCGAATACGGTCACACCTGCACCATGCGTATACCGAAAAATAGGACGAGTCTCCCCCTTCGTCAAGACAATGAACAGAACCCCCGGCGAACGAATCTGTCGCCAGTAAGAACTTGCTTCGCCGGACTTCTCCTCTGTCTGCTTGGATCCCTGGCATCCACTCCAGTGGCTGCCCAGTCCCCTTCGGAGACACTTTTCGAAGGCCACCGCCAGGAAAGCGAAAAGGAATACGTGCAAGCTGCCGACGTCTATCGCCAGTATCTGATCGGAAATCCGGAGAACGACGAAGTTCGAGCAGCCCTGGCACGTGTGCTTTCCTGGCAGAAGCAGTACGACGAGGCCGTGGCACTGTATGAAGACATTTTGTCCCGGCACCCGGTCGATCACGATGTCCGAATCGCGCTGGCTCGCGTCAAGGCCTGGCAGGGAAGACTTGATGAGGCACAAGCCGGATATCAATCGGTGCTCCAGGAAGTACCGGACAATCTGGACGCCCGGAAAGGACTCGCCGATACCCTGTACTGGAAACGCGATTACGCGGAGGCGCTCCGTCTGTATGAAGGTCTCTCCCCAACGGCGGACGAGCCGGCACTGTCACAGCGGATCGAGACCATCAAAGCCGAACTGGCCGCGCTGACGCCGGCCCAGGCCCTTCGCGCCCCTGTCGGGGCCGACCGGATGCGTCCCGCATTGCCGTTTCGGGACTATCTGAAAATCGGATACAGCCATTATGGATACACGCATTCCATCCCGAACGAGCACAACGGCTTGATTGAAGGGGCCACATCCATCGGCACTCGCACTCTGGTCGGGCGGATCGAGCCGATCAGTCGGTTTGGATCTCAGGACATTCCCGTATCCGGAGAACTCTATAGCCAGCTCTGGGAGAAGGCCTGGGGGTACATCGGAGCCTTGGCGACGGCCAATCCAAGCTTTTCTCCCAATGTGTCGTTTGGAGGAGAAGTGTTCCAAGGGCTGGGGGCAGCGCATCCAACCCTCTCATTCCTGGAACCGTCCCTGGGGTATCGCCACATGGTGTTCGGGGCCGCCAGTATCGATGTCGTCATCCCCGGTATAACCATCTACTTACCGCATAACGTATGGCTCACCGAAAAGATCTACTATGTGCCGCCTAGCGGCTCAATCACGTTCTCCACCCAACTGACCTGGCGGCCGACGGACCGACTGCAGTTTTTTGCCTCCGGCTCGTTCGGAACCTCCAGCAACAATATCCGAGCAGCGCAGGACTTTACAGGCATCTCAAGTTTCATTATTCAGGGCGGCGCCATCGCGCCGCTGTCGGAGCGTCTCTCATTTGAAACCACAGCCTATTATGAGGATCGAGACGCGTCATACGCCCGTCGTGGAGGCGCCGTGAATCTCATCATCCATTGGTAGTCTGCAGGACGCGTTGCGCGCGGCGCGCGACAAATGGGGCGAGAACATCCCGTACCTCTTGGAGCGGATGTTCGGCATGGAGCCGCGCCAGCGTATCGCTGCTCACGAAGGGAAAACCGGCAAGCACCCCTGCGGCACGATATCGAACCCACCATTCGTCGTCCGACAGCCTGTCGATCAGCAGCCGTTCATCCTCCTCGGTCCCGATCCTGCCCAAAGCGAGAACAGCATGGAGCCTGATGAGATGATTGGGGTGCGCCAGATAGGCGCGGACCGTGCCCAGATCCTGGCGAGTGGCATATCGGCTGCAACACCGAAGGCAGGCCACGACCACCTGATTGTCACAGTTCTCACGCGCAAGAATCTCTCGAACGACAGGCAGCGCGCCGGGACTGCCGACCGCTTCCAAGCAACGAACGAATCGAACCGTGGC
>JABMDG010000081.1:0-8451 GCA_015904045.1 Nitrospira sp. | reverse complement strand
GCTATGAGATATTGGAAAACCTGTCAAGCAATCGGGCCCTCCGCGCAACGCTGATCGAAACGGCAGTGTCCCGCACAACAGCTCCTCAGCCCAGGGTCACGGTGAGTGTCACTTCGTTGCCCAGATTGTTGTAGGAGAGATTCGGAAAGAGCGACCGTGCCACAAAGATCCCCCGGCCGTTCAGGGCTTCCGTATGACCGGCATCCTGAGATTGGTGGAGAATGCTGCGCCACTGAAAGCCGGCTCCCTCGTCGGCAATGCGATAGAGCAGGCTCTTCGTCTCTTTCGCGTAAAAGACATGAATGGCGACCTGCCTGTTCTTGAGCCTGGGCTGGCCAAGACGCTGAGCAAGCAGCGCCTCGTACCTGCCTTTGGCCAGCGCCTGCTCCTTCTCCTTATAGGAGATTTCGAGATTGCCGTGTTCGACCCCGTTGATCAGCAACTCCTGCAGCGCCCCGCGCAAGTGCAGCCGCTGTATCTCAGACAGCATCGAGGCGGTCGTCTTCATCAGCCAGGAGACAACCACCGGCACGTGAGCCGGGTCAGAATCCACGATCAACTGATGCTCCGATCGGCGAACCCCTGACAGATCCGCCAGATTCCCCGGCAGCAGATGCCGCGCGCGGTACAGAGCATGAGCCAGTTCTTCTTCGACGATCGGCTTGTGCAAATAGTCGACTGCGCCATCGCGAAGAGCCTGTACAACCACCGACTCCGGCGCATCCTTGGCCATCACGATGACGGGGCACAGCTCATGACGGCTTCTGATCTCTTTGGTTAACGCAAGGCCGGCTCCGCCGGGAAGAAATAAATCAGTGATCACGACATTTGGCACCACCCGGTCGATCGCAGCCACTGCAGTAGATGGATCGGACATCGCGATAACGGACACGCCACGCCCATGGACATGACTCGCAATGCTGGCTTGCGTCTCGACACAAGGATCGATCACCAAGACATTGCACAGAGGATGTTCGTGGGTCATGCGGCCAATCCTTTATCCATTTCGAAGCGAAGCGCATCGAGCAGACCAGTCAATTCAGCCTCCAGTCCGCCGTAGAGCGCCGAGGCCGCCGCGATGTCGCCCGCCTTTCCTGCTTCTTCCATCCGCATGGCCGCCTCTAGCGCGGCGGGTGCGCACAATTGCAGCACCGCCCCTTTCAGACGATGGGCGGATCGTCCCGCGGCTGCGGCATCGCGGGCGGCCAGCGCCGCCTTGATCTCGGCCAAATCTTTCGGACCGTGCTCCAGAAACAATTCCGCCATCGCCTGAAGCAGCTCGTGGTCTTGATCCGCTCGTGCCAATGCCTCGCCCAGGTTGAAAATCAGATTGTCGCTCATTGTCCCGCTTTCTCCTCTCGCCGTTCACCGACGCGTCATCCGGCAAGCTCGATACCCATAACCGCGACATCGTCGGGAAACTCATCATGGCCCAGCCACTGAGCAGCTCTCTCGACCGTATGTGTAATCACTTCAGACATCGGACGCTGCCCTAACTCCACCACGGTTTCAACGAATCGTTTATCGCCCCACAGTTCACCCGAGGATGCCGGGACCTCATAGATGCCGTCACTGAACAGATAGAGGCGGTCGCCCGGAGAAAAGGGGACAGAAAGCTGGATGGTCTCATAGAGATTAGGCACACAAAAGCCAAGCGGCAATGTTCTGTTCTGCAACCAGGTCACGTCGCCTGACCGGTGATGGAGAACTGCCCCGTTATGGCCGGCCGACGCGAACGAGAGTGTCTGTGATTTGAGATCCAAGCGCACGAAGACGATGGTGAAGTAGTTTCCGTCCTCCGTTAAAGGGAACTGTTTATTGGCTTCGGTCAGGATGCTGCCGGGATCTCTCGATCCCATTTGATGCCGCAAACCTCCGCCTCGCAAAAATGTCGATAAGGCAGCGGACCGAAGCGCCGGAGCGACGCCGTGCCCGGAGGCATCCAGCAGATAGAGTCCGACCTGCTCATTGTCCCAGACCAATACGTTAAACAGGTCTCCCCCCAGTGTCAGCGCTGGTTTGTATTCATAGGCCAGTTGTACCTGTGGAAGAATCATCCCGGATGGCGGCAAGAGCGAGGTGACATACCTGGCCGCTGACTGCAACTCTTGCTCGAGAATCTCCTGTTTCCGCCGGCTTTCCAACGTCGCCTGCTCCAACATCCGCACGAGGGCCGCGGCTCGCAGGCCGGCTTTCACCCGTGCGTCGATTTCCTGGCGGCTGGCAGCTTTGCTGAGAAAATCATCGGCGCCGCGCACCAATCCTTCCGCGATCTGTTCAGGCTGATCGTGGCTGGTCATCATCAAGATTTGACTGGAGTGTATGGCCGGGTCCCGGCGGACCTCCTCGCAGAACGTGGGCCCGTCTAATTCCGGCATCATCCAGTCGAGAATCGTCAGGTCAGGCCGCTCACGGCGGAGCACCTCCAGTCCTGCCTTGCCGTCTTCGGCCTGAAGAACCCGATAGCCGAGCCGTCTGAGGCGGGCAGCCATCGCGATGCGCGAGACCGGTTCGTCGTCTACGACCAGTACGGTGCGAGGAGTCGTGCAGGAAACCGCTGACAACGGAGTCGTGGATGAAGTCGATGGCATTGATCCTCCTGCGGACACTTTCAAGACTCAGGTTTCAAGATCCAAGGGTGCGGAACGTATCGCGCGCATGCACGTGTCGAGTTTCTGGATTCGTGTTCCGACTAACAACCCGCAACCAGCAACTCAGAGCGCCAAACATGCTTTCACACTAATGAGGGCTAGGCCGCTTTCAAAATCTCCGCCACAGCGTCTTGCTCGCTGTCATGGACGGGAATCAATTTGGGGATATTGGCGAGAATCATGATTTCCCGCACGTAGCTTTGCGGCTTCAGCATACTCACTTGCCCTTGGCTCAGTTTGAAGTTTTGCGAGACAAGGGCCAGTAACCCGAGTCCGGAACTGTCGACAAACCGAACTTCGGCCATGTTCAGAATCAGATGCCGGCAGCCCTTCTGGCGGACCCGCTCCACGGCCGTCTTGAACAGTTCGCGATTGGCATAAGTCAGATCCCCGGTGATGTCCAGTATCACACCGTTCGGAACCAGACGTTCTTTCGTGATCATTGACATGACTCCTCCTTTATCTTTATCGGTTCACATGCGCATAGATGGCACTTGCGATATCGGCAAGCGGGAGCACCCTCTCCGCGCCTCCGAGCTTGATCGCTTCCTTCGGCATACCGAACACCACACAACTTGCTTCATCCTGTGCGATCGTAAAAGCGCCAGCCTGTTTCATCGCGAGCAGACCCTTGGCCCCGTCGCTACCCATCCCGGTGAGAATGACGCCGACCGCGTTCCCGCCGGCATACTGAGCGACAGACTCAAACATGACATCCACCGACGGCCGATGCCGATTAACCGGGGGGTCCTGATTAATCCGCACCGTATACCGGGCACCGCTCCGGACCAGCGTCATGTGATAGCTGCCCGGCGCGATTATGGCGTGCCCCGGCAGGACACTGTCGCCGTCTTCCGCTTCTTTCACGGAAATCCGGCAGAAACTGTTCAGACGATCGGCCCAGGTCTTGGTAAACCGCTCCGGCATATGCTGGGTGATCACAATCGGAGGCGTGTTGGGCGGAAGTACCTCCAGCACCTCCTTGACCGCCTCAGTCCCGCCGGTTGAAGAACCCATGGCGATAATCGTATCGGTCGTCTTAATCATGGCCCCTCTGGACGTAAGAGGTGAGGTGTGAGGAGCAAGGGGGGTCATCTCTCGCCTGGCGCCTGGCGCCTGACGCTTCACAGTTGCGACGGCAGCGGCCTTCACCTTCGCGATGATGTCCTGCGCCAATTCTTCCATGCCTTCCCGCAAGTCGATCTTAGGTTTGGTGATGAAGTCCACTGCGCCGAGCTCCAGCGCCCGCAACGTGGTCTGACAGCCGGCTTCCGTCAATGAGCTCACCATGACGACCGGCATCGGATGCCCCCGCATCAGCTTCTCACGGGGTTCGTCTCTCCACCACACACTCTGTCGTCCCTACTGTGTGACCTGTGTCGCGACGGCTTCACGCCACCAGCGGCGCCTCCCGGCAGGCAATTTCCATTAGGCCTCGCACGTCTAAAATGAACCCAACCGTCCCGTCCCCCAAGATCGTCGCGCCGGCGATGCCTTCCACCTTGCGGAAATTCTGCTCCATACTCTTGATGACGACCTGCTGCTGGCCGAGGATTTCATCCACCATGACCACCACACGCTCCCCCTCCGTCTCCAGAATCAGAAGTATCCCTTTAGTCGGATCGGTGTGCTCGGGCTGCAGAGAAAACACCTCGTATAAACGCACGATCGGCAAATAGGTGTTGCGCACGTTGATCAGTTCGCCTTTCCCGATAACCGTTTTGACCGACTCAGGTCTCGGCTGCAGGGATTCCAAAATCGACAGCAACGGTACGATATAGGTCTCTCGTCCGACACGAACCGTCATACCTTCGATAATGGCGAGCGTGAGCGGCAGCTTGAGAGTGAAGCGAGTCCCTTTCCCCTTCTCCGTCTTGATGCTGATCGTCCCGCCCAGGTTCTCGATGTTCCTCTTCACGACGTCCATGCCCACGCCACGACCGGAAATGTCGGTAATCTTGTCCGCTGTCGAAAATCCAGGCTTGAAGATCATCGACCAGATCTGGTCGTCCGTCAGTTTTTCATCTTCAGCTATTAAGCCTTGCTTGGCAGCCTTCGCCAGGATTTTCTCTCGGTCCAATCCCCGCCCATCGTCCTCAACCGTGATACAAATGTTACCGCCCTCATGGAAGGCGTTGAGCCGGATCGTCCCGACTTCAGCCTTGTTGTCGTCTAGACGCACTTCCGGCGTCTCCAACCCGTGATCGGCGGAATTCCTGACGAGATGTGTCAAGGGATCGCCGATAGATTCAATGACGGTCTTGTCGAGTTCGGTCTCCTCACCGGATAAGACGAGCTGGATTTTCTTCCCCGCTTTGGCGGACAAATCGCGGACCAGTCTGGGAAACCGGCTGAACGCAGTGCCGATCGGCAGCATGCGGATGCTCATCACCCGTTCCTGGATCTCGCGCGTATTGCGCTCCAACTGCGCCATTCTCTCCAGCAACACATGGATCTGATTCATCTCGAATCGGGCGCCGAGGTCACTGAGCATCGACTGGGTAATGACCAGTTCGCCGACCAGATTGATCAGTTTGTCGATCTTGGCCGTATCAACGCGGATCGACGCCGTGTCGGCCTTCTTCGATTGAGACGCCGCCTCCTGCTGCCGCTGTTTCTGCAGCGCCTGCTCAACTTGCTGAGGGCTGGCGGCATGTTGCTCGACCAGGATCTCGCCGACCCGTTTTTGTTGCGCCAAGGCCCCGTCCAGCACTTCGCGCGAAACGACGCCGCTTTCGACCAGAATTTCTCCGAGCGGCTTGGCTTCATTCTCAATACCGTCAGGCGTGAGACGTGAGGCGTGAGGGGATGTAGACGCATTATGCCCCTCACCCCTTACCCCTGACGAATCGACAGCAACGGCACGATATAGGTCTCTCGTCCGACACGAACTGTCATGCCTTCGATAATGGCAAGCGTGAGAGGCAGCTTGAGGGTGAAGCGAGTCCCTTTCCCCTTCTCCGTCTTGATGCTGATCGTTCCACTCAAGTTCTCGATATTGCGTTTCACGACGTCCATGCCGACGCCACGGCCGGAAATGTCGGTAATCTTGTCCGCTGTCGAAAATCCCGGCTTGAAGATCATCGACCAGATCTGGTCATCCGTCAGTTTTTCATTTTCAGCTATCAAGCCTTGCTTGGCGGCCTTCGCCAGGATTTTCTCCCGGTCCAATCCGCGCCCGTCATCCTCAACCGTGATACAAATGTTACCGCCCTCATGAAAGGCGTTGAGCCGGATGGTCCCGACTTCAGATTTGTTGTCGTCTAGCCGCACTTCCGGCGTCTCCAACCCGTGATCGGCGGAATTCCTGACGAGATGCGTTAAGGGATCGCCGATGGATTCAATGACGGTCTTGTCGAGTTCGGTCTCCTCGCCGGATAAGACGAGCTGGATTTTTTTGCCCGCTTTGGCAGACAGATCGCGGACCAGCCTGGGAAACCGGCTGAACGCAGTGCCGATCGGCAGCATGCGGATGCTCATCACCCGTTCCTGAATCTCGCGCGTATTGCGCTCCAGCTGCGCCATTCTCTCCAGCAACACATGGATCTGATTCATTTCGAATCGAGTTCCCAAGTCGCTGAGCATCGACTGGGTAATGACCAGTTCGCCGACCAGATTGATCAGTTTGTCGATCTTGGCCGTATCAACGCGGATCGACGCCGTGTCAGCCTTCTTCGATTGAGACGCCGCCTCCTGTTGCCGCTGTTTGTGCAACGCCTGCTCGACTTGCTGGGGGCTGGCGGCATGTTGCTCGATCAGGATCTCGCCGACCCGTTTTTGCTGCGCCAAGGCCCCGTCAAGCGCTTCGCGAGAAACGACGCCGCTTTCAACCAATATTTCCCCGAGCGGTTTGGGCCTATCTTCACTATTATCAGGCGTAAGGGGTGAGGGGTGAGGGGGTGCAGACGAACGTTGCTCCTCACCCTTTACCCCTGACTCCTTACCCCTTACCTCTTCGATTGTGAGTACACTGTCCTCACGGACAAATTCGAATACGGCGTCAACGACTTGCCGGTCCTTTCCGGTCGTCAGCCGCATGCTCCAGGACAAGTAGCATCGCTCCGGATCCATCTCGGCCAAATCCGGGAGCCGGGATGCATCGACGGCAACCTGGGACAAGGTGCCCAGATCCCCAAGCTCCTTCATGACCTGCAGCGGGTCGAGGCCGCGCTGGAATAACCATTCGGGCGGAGTCCAGTTGATAAGAAAGGTTGCGGTCACGGCTGCGGTTACGGACGATTTCGAATGGCCCGCCTCAACCGTGGCTTTCACTTCAATCTTCAGGTCGCTGGCCGCGGCCAGTTCCACCGTGAGCCGTTGAATCGTCTCATTGTCAACCGGAGTCCCGGCCTTCGCGGCATCGATCAATGTCTTGAGGCAGTCGGTGGACTTGAGCAACAGATCGGCGATTGCCGACGTGACGGCTGCTTGTCCGTTGCGCAACAGATCCAGCAACGTCTCCATTTTATGCGTGAACTGCGCAACGGCATTAAAGCCGAACATGCCGCTCGCACCTTTGATCGAATGGGCCGAGCGAAAGATCTTGTTCAGAAGATCCAGATCTTCCGGGTGCTGTTCCAGCTGCAACAGCCCTTCCTCAACAACCGCGAGATGCTCGGCGGCTTCCTCGAAAAACGCATCTTGAAATTGCGCGAAATCGCTGCTCATCTTGAACCCCGTCGTTCGTGAAGCGTCGTTCGTGAAGCGCGTGATCGATCCGATTCGGACGCTTCACGCGATACGCGCGACGCATCATGCCGGCATCACTTTAGCAATCGTCTTCAACAACACCTCTGGATTGAACGGCTTGACGATCCACCCGGTCGCGCCAGCCGCTTTCCCCGCCTGTTTCTTTTCCATTGCCGATTCGGTGGTGAGCATCAGGATCGGCGTAAATTTGAAGGCAGCCAGTTTACGCAGCTCCTTGATGAGTGTGATCCCGTCCATCTCAGGCATATTCAGATCCGTCACGACGATATCCAGCTTCCCCCCGTCGGAGACTTTCCGCACAGCCTCTTTCCCATGCTCGGCCTCGACGACCGTGAAACCGGCGTTGGTCAGGGTAAACGCCACCATCTGCCTCATAGTGGGTGAATCGTCGACGACAAGTGCGGTTTTACTCATACTGTTCCTCCGAGATCAGTGGCCTGGCTTCCCATACGAATGTCTTCTCCGTGAACGACTGACTCACTCAAAATAACGTCACAGAATCCGGCTCGGCCTCACCGTCCACCACATCGGTCGGGATCGAGTCCTGGTATTCGAACGTAACGGCCGATGCGTGGAGACGGCGCTCCTCTTCCATGGTGTAGCTTTGCTCAATTCGCTGCAGGGCGGCGATCTCCCGTTTGGCGTCTTCATCGTTCGGCCCTCGCATCAGCGCCTGCAAATGCCGGTTCCATTGATCCAGCGCTTGACCGACGTGCTCCAGCTTCTGACGCGTGATGTCTTGAAACTGCATGGCCATCACCACCTTGGACAGGCTTCCCGACTTGTCTTCAGCTGTGACCGCGGCGTCCTCAGAAGCCAGTACCCTCAGGTGCGCCAATAAATCAATCGCCGCCCGTTCTGTCTCTTGCGTGACCGACGTCATTTGCGCCTTCAGAACAGGGATGAGCCGCACCGCACAGACGGCAAACACCTCCCATGCCTGCTGCTGCCTGCTCGACAGGCTGCCTTCATCCGTTTCACTGCCGGCCCTGGTCGAGCGTCCAGCATCAGCAGTCATCGTCTTCCATTCGATAGACAACCCGGTTCGCGTGATTACTCACTGAGCGGCTCAGAGAATCCGAGTTGAACC
>JABMDG010000080.1:11363-17858 GCA_015904045.1 Nitrospira sp. | reverse complement strand
CCGACATCGTGCGAAATCTGCTCTCTCGCGGCGCCGATCCGAATGCACGCGATCGGAATGGGCAGACGGGTTTGATGCTGGCTGCTCACGCGGGCCATCTGGCCACGGTCCAACTCTTGATCGATCACGGCGCCAATCTTAACGTCACAGCCAAATTTGGGCTGAGCGCAATGATGCTGGCCGTGATTGCCGGCCACAAGGAGATCGCACAGGCCCTGGCTCGCGCGGGCGCGGATCTGACGCTGCGAGGCACAGGGGCGCCGGGCTTCGCCGGAAAGACTGCTGCCGACTTGGCCGCCGCACGTGGCTGGAACGATCTCGCGACGTTAAATTAGGGTCAGATTCTCTATTGTGCATCACCTGTTGCTCGCAGGTTCACAATGTACCTCAAGGTCGAATTGCGTAAACCCACGGCTCGCCAGAGTTCTGACAGGCTGTCGCCGTGCTCCCGGTGGGCCCGGCGAATGGCCTCCGCGCACTGAGCGAGGTCGGTACGGGAAAGGGCGTGAAACAGCTGGCCCAGCGTCGGTCGCGCCATGAAGCGCAATCTGCCGCACCGACAGGCACAACACAAGATCTGACCCTGTTTGTGACCTCACGCGACATTGTCGCGCCAAGGCCTTTTCATTCTTGCGCGGCCGGTGGCGTTGTCCCGTAGTGTGGTGACGTTAAGCGAGGAGAAACCGATATGTCGATGATATGAAATGACGGGAGGTGTCGATATTCCGCGTCTGGTAATGATCACAAGGTCTCCGGGGCAAGGGCGCAGGAGAGAAGACCGCGGGTGGTATGTAGCCGGCGGCTCAATACGATAAAGCTCTAAATAGCCGTCGAGTCAACGGGAAATCGTCGGATACGCAAGGTATTTATCCGCCGACGTCAAGGACGATACTGCGATGAAGAGTCGGCGGGTCAACCGAAGGTTGGTGTGGAGCTGGCGAGAGGAATCGAACCTCCAACCTGCGGTTTACAAAACCGCTGCTCTGCCGATTGAGCTACGCCAGCTTCCTAATGATTTGAATGAGTTACACTTTTACAGACTCTCGGCCTTGGGGTCAAGTGTTCCGGGCGTGTTCTCACGGTGCTCGCGGCGGGGAGCTGCACGGCTAGGTCGAAGGAGTTACTGTGGACGGACTCTACTGTTACTCATCGGGGATTTTCGTTGGACGTGCTTGATTCTGTAGGTAGTGAGATTGTCGTCTTCGGGTCCCGGCTCGTCGCAGCGGAGTCTGCTTGCAGGGCGGTGACACTTCACTGTTTCAGGGTGCGAACGTAGGCCAGTACATCCTGTAACTGCTTATCGGTAAGCCGCGATTTCCACGTCGGCATCACTTTTCCTGGGCGCCCGTCGTGAATGGTTCTGAGCAAGTCAACATTCAGCTTGCGTTGGGTCTCGGCAGAAGATAAGTCGGCCACATTGGCTCCAGCAATCTCAAGACCGTCGCCTCTGCCACGTGGTCCGTGACACAGTATGCAGTGTTTTTCAAAGAGGTCCTTCCCAGTCCGTGCATCTGAGCCAAGGATGACGTCCTGCTTCGGGACGGCGCGCTCTTGAGCTGACGCCGCATCTAGGGGTGCCGTGACCAAAACTCCGGTGGCACTCATCAGGCAAGCCACCACCGACCAGAGTTTCCAGCGCCCGGATATTATGGATGACATACAGTTTGGTCCCACCATAGTTGGTTCATTCAGACGTTCGTTCATGTGCGCACCATGCGCCGGCTTGTGTATGACAAAGATCGTGTCGCCTGCGATGCGCTGACGGCACAGTAGCAACAGGCCGGAGACCCTGTCAAGAAATGCCCCGGCTCCTTCTACCTGAGACTTTCGCTTGCATTGGCCGGCGCTTCTGATTATCCTCAGCACGCCTGACGGTTCGCCTGCCTAAGACGGCTGCCTGACCTTCGCAGGCGAATCTGATTCTCTGAAATAGGCTCAAGCCGTATGATTCACCTTCGAGGTCCGCACTGATGAGCCAGACGCACGTTCTCGTCATCGACGACGATCCTGCCGTTCGTGAGGTCGTGCAGGAGACATTGAGACAAGAAGGGTACGCGGTCTCCGTCACCGTGGACGGTGCCCAGGGCTTGCAAGCGGCGAAGGATGCCCAAGTCCAGATTGTCATGGTCGACTTGCAACTGCCCGATACCGACGGACTCACCATCATCGGGCGCCTGGCCGGGCTCGACGCGAACATCATTCCCATCATGATGACCGGATTTGGATCGATCGAAATGGCCGTCCGAGCCATGAAAGCCGGGGCCTTCGATTTCATTACGAAACCGTTTGACCCAGAGACTGTGGCGGTTGTTGTGCGCAAGGCGGTTGAATTCCAACGGTTACGGCAAGAGAACCACCTGTTGCGCAAGGCGGTTCGTGATGAATATCGATTAGAGCACCTGGTCGGGACGAGCGAACCGATCCGACAGGTGTTGGATTTTGTCCGCAAAGTCGCCGACAGCGACAGCACCGTGTTGGTTCAGGGGGAAAGCGGGACCGGCAAGGAACTCGTGGCCCGCATGCTGCATTTCAACAGTCTGCGAAAGGACCGCCCGCTCGTGCCGGTGAATTGCGGGGCGATTCCGGAAAATTTGCTCGAGTCGGAACTGTTCGGGCATGAGAAAGGCGCGTTTACCGGCGCGGTGCAGGCCAGGATGGGCCGATTCGAATTGGCCAACGGGGGAACGATTTTCCTCGACGAGATCGGCGAAATGAGTTTGCCGCTCCAAGTGAAGCTGCTCCGTGTGCTCCAGGAGAAAGCCTTCGAACGGGTGGGGGGAAATCGGACGATCCACGTGGACGTGCGCATTGTGGCCGCGACCAATCAGAATCTGGAAGACCTCGTCGAAGAGAAACGGTTTCGCCACGACCTGTTCTACCGGCTCAACGTGATTCCGATCGTCATTCCTCCGTTGCGGGAACGCCGCAGCGACATTCCGCTCCTGGTCGAGCATTTCCTGGCCCGATTCAATCAGGCCAAGCGCACGGCGATCACCGGCATTGACCAGGAAGCCCTGCGGCTCTTGTCGGAGTACGAGTGGCCCGGCAACATCCGGGAATTGGAAAACATGATCGAACGGTTGGTGGTCCTCAAGAAGGAGGGGGGCTTAACGGCAGGCGATCTGCCGGAAAAAATTGGGCGCAGATCGGCTGCTCCGGCGCTTCCCGAGCAGTTCATCCGCTTCAGCGAAGACGGGATCAACCTGTCCAGGGAAGTCGAGCAATACGAACAGCAGCTCATCATTGAAGCGCTCCGCAAAGCCAACGGGGTCACAACCAGGGCGGCCCAGTTGCTCCACCTCAACCGCACGACGCTGGTCGAAAAACTCAAACGCAAGGGCGTGGATCCACGGGCGCACTCGCAAAGCCTCCCCCATTAATTTCTCCTCCGTTCTCTCGTCAAACGCTTGACGGTCTTCCCCGTGTACTGTTGCCGATCCTGACACCGGGTGCCTTGAGTGTGTATCCAACCCCTGTATTTCCTCAGTATCAGCGTCGTATTCCCTCGCACGTCCTAGGGCACGGTCTTTGCTGATGCATCCAGCCGATGCGATTTCTTCGCTCGCCATACTGCCGGTTGTTCTGGGCCGTGGCCATTGTGATGGCCGGGGCTTCCCAGGTTCGAGGGGAAGTGTCTGCCCAGGCCGTGACGAAGCCGTCTCCCACGTCGTCCCTGCCGCAGGCAGAGGCGCCGCCGGCTCAGGATCTAGCTGAAGTCCTCCCTCCGCTGCCTGATGATGGACCGCGTTCGGAAGAGGGCGCCCATGCGCGGGGACAGGGAATCGCCGAGCTTGCCTGGCAAGAAGGCTATGCCGCCTACAAGAAGCGAGCATGGTCGGAGGCGAGCCGATTTTTTGAAACGATTGTGACAAAACATCCGGAGAGTCCGGCGGCCTCGTCCGCACAGGCGTTTCTTGCGGAAATTCTCCTTCAGAAGGATGGGGCCGGGCCAAACCGTCAGGAGGCGATTTACGCCTACAAGAAATTGCTCCGTGACCATCCTCACTCGTCGAACGCCCGGCGCGCCGAATGGCGCATTGGCGATCTCTACCTCGAACAAGGCTGGTTGCAGGAAGCGCAAGCGACCTACGAGCGGGCGATGGCTCATTCACTCCAGTTCCCGTTCGACGGCAGTCGGGCCTTGCTGGGGTTGGGCTACACGTATCTGGCCATGCGCCGTTGGAGCGACGCGGAACACGCGTTCGTGAATCTACGGAAACGGAGCGATCACGATCCGTTGCTTCGCTATGGAAATATGGGCCTTGCACATGCGCTCTTCAGGCAGCAGCGGATCTCCGAGGCACACGCCTTCTACGAGTTCGGGTATCGGCGGTGGCCTGAGGCCTTCCGGCTCGAGCCTGTGGCGGTTCACCGGTATGCCGTGACGCTGGTTGCGCTCCATCGTGAGACGGCGGCGCAGGAGCTCATGGTGCTGTTTTATAACCTCTATCCACGGCACGCCGACGCTCCGACGGCGCTGCTGTATGTCGCGGACAATGCGGCGGCGATGTCCAATCCAGTTAAAGCAGAGTTCTTCTATGCCCTGATTCCTGCGCTGTATCCCCACACGCCACAGGAGACGGCGGCG
Organism: Nitrospira sp.; assembly: GCA_015904045.1. The sequence goes on along the minus strand of JABMDG010000080.1, from coordinate 13,270 downwards.
AACATGCGGATGGCGTCGCTCCGTGCGGAGCGCATGGCGCCGGCAGGTGAAAATTGGGTCGGGCTGACGGTGAATGCCATGATGCGCAATGTGCCGATGCCGGATCAAACCGACGCCCTGTATCACGCCATGCTGCGGGATGTTGCAAATCGACAAGCGGAGAATCCCCTGGGAAGCGAGGCGTTGTTTCGCCTCGGCCAGTACTACGAGAAAGGCAACGATACGGACCGGACCGTGCGCACCTATCATGAGGCCGCGCTTCGCGGCGGGAGCGCAGTTGATCCGTGGCCCATGAAGGCGTCGGAACGGCTCTCGACGCTCGTGAAGCCCTGGATCGAGGCGGCCTTGCAGTCGCAGGACGACTTGACGGTCGTGAGTCTTTTTCACCGGCATGGGCCCAACGGGGGGCAATTCTACGCGCATTCAGCGTCGTTGCTCGACATCGCCGAAGCACATCGACGGTTAGGGTTTGTTCTGGAAGCCGTACGCCTCTATCAGCAGGCCGTCAAGGAAAAAGACCCGGCACTGATTGAGCAGGCGTTACTCGGATTGGGCAAGACCTACTTGGACCAACAAGACGGGACGGCGGCCCGAAAAGTGTTGGAACGATACCGATTTCAATTTCAACCCGGCCGGTATGAGTCGGAGGCACTGCATCTGTTGGTCGCCGCGATGAGGCGGCAACAGGATCTCCAGGGACTGCTGCACTTGTGCCGCCAATGGCTGGTCCTTCATCCCGCCCACGCCGAGCGGCCGTTCATGTACCTCCAATTAGCCGAGACGCTGGGACAGCTCGACAAACCGCGTGAGTCGGCACTGGCCTACGAGGAAGCGTTCAAAGCGGGAGCCAGCCGGTCGGTGGAGACGCTCTTGGCCTATGCCGACACACTCTCGAGGCTGGATCGGCATCAGCAGGCCATCGCCGCATATCTGGATGTCTTGGAGCACAAACCCGCGACGCACCACGTGGAGTGGATTCATCTACAAACCGCTAAACATTGGTTTGCGTTGAAACAATACGACCGCGCCACGGTGGCGTTGGCCGAAGTCGGTGAATCGGACGACCCGCTCATCATGCGCGTAGCCACGGCACTCAAGGGGAGTCTGCGGACCGCGCGTCGCTCAGTGGAAGAGGAGGAACTATGACAGTCACCGCGCTACAGTCTGCCGAAGAACGGGACGTGCTTCAGGCCGCGTTTCACAGTTTCGACCAGGCGGCCCAGACGCTCCAGCGGTCGTATTGCGCACTCACGGCCCGGGTGGAGCAGATGGATCTGGAGTTGGCGCACAGTAATGATGCGTTGCGGCGACAACTGGCTGATAACGAAGCGATGCGCTCCCACCTCGACGGCATCTTGGAATCGTTGTCGACCGGGGTGTTGGTACTGGACGACGCCGGCGTGATCGTCCGCAGCAACGCGCCGGCAGCTCATGTGCTGGGCATTGCCCCGACCGAGCTGTGTGGCCGGCGCGTCACCGAGGTGTTGGACCTGGTCGGACTCAGCCTCTGTGATCGTCCGCAGCGGATCGGCCAGTCGGTGGTCGCGATCACCCGCGCTCCCTTACAGACGCAGTCCGGTTGTTGGCCCGGCAGCCTGCTGCTGATCCAGGACATGACCCGCGTGTACCAGCTTGAAGAACAGCTGCAGCGCAGGGATCGGCTGGCGGCGATGGGGGAAATGATCGGCCGGATCGCCCACGAAATCAGAAATCCATTAGGGAGCATCGAGCTCTTTGCCTCGTTGCTGCGCCGGGAACTGGGCGAGAGCTCTTCCGGATCGCTCTATGCCGAACAGATTTCCCAAGCCGTGCGCGCGATGGATGGGTTGCTCGCGAATCTCTTGGTCTATACCAAGCCGGTGCGGACGCCGCACGGTTGGCACCCGGCGGAGTCGCTGATCCTCGAC
>JABMDG010000080.1:4100-11263 GCA_015904045.1 Nitrospira sp. | reverse complement strand
CATTCGGAAGAACGGGATGTGCTTCAGACTGCGTTTCAGAGTTTTGATCAAGCGGCCAGGACATTGCAGCAGTCGTACGGCGCGCTGACGGCTCGCGTCGAACAAATGGATCTGGAATTGGCGCAGAGCAATGATGCGCTTCGCCGGCAGCTTCGTGAAAACGAGGCTATGCGTACGCATCTCGACGGGATCTTGGAGTCCTTGTCGACCGGCATCCTGGTTTTGGACGATGCCGGGGTCGTGACTCGCAGCAACGCACCGGCGGCTGAAGCGCTCGGCATGACCGCCGCAGAGTTATGCGGCCGCCATGCCACCGCCATTTTAGATACGGTCGGCCTGAGCCTGTGTGATCGCCCGCAGCGCATTGGGCAGGCTGTGGTGACGATCACCCAGACGCCGTTGAAAACAAGTTCGGGATGCCGATCGGGCAGTCTCGTGCTCATTCAGGACGTGACCCGCCTCTGTCAGCTTGAAGAGCGGGTGCAGCGCAAGGATCGGTTGGCGGCCATGGGAGAAATGATCGGGCGGATCGCCCACGAAATCAGAAACCCGCTAGGCAGCGTGGAGCTCTTTGCTTCCATGCTTCGCCGGGATCTCAGTGAACAGCCGGCCTCAAAAATTTATGCGGAGCAGATTTCCCAAGCGGTGCATGCGATGGATCGCTTGCTGGAGAATCTCCTGGTGTATACCAAACCGGCGCGATCGTCCCATGCCTGGTGTGCGGCGGAGCCGTTGATCCTTGACGCGTTGAGTTTGGCTGCGCATGCGATCGCAAAAACACCGGTGGATGTCCGGATTGATCTTGATCCGGGGATTCCGGCGATCTGGTGTCATGAGGGGCAGTTGAAACAGGTGATGCTGAATTTGATCATCAATGCGGCGCAAGCCATGCCGGCCGGAGGCGTACTCACGGTCAGCCTCGATAGAGATCAGACGCAATCCTTCAGCGATTCAGCCGTACGCCTCACCGTCAGCGATTCAGGCCCCGGCATCGATGCGGCGTACCGATCCCGTTTATTCGACCCGTTTTTCACGACCAAAGACGAGGGGACCGGACTCGGCCTTGCCATCGTGCACGCAATCGTCGAAGCACACCACGGGCGCATCGATGTCGACAGTGTGGCCGGCCACGGTGCCTCGTTTTCGATTGTCCTGCCGCATCCAGTGATACCCCTCTGTGTAAGCGGCAATCGGGCCTTGACGTATGAAGAGCATGAACAGACGAACACTGAGTCCGGCGAACCGGTGTTGGTGGAGGAGGCAGTCCATGAGTGAGCGGGACACGGATGCCAGGGCGTCAGACAGTCCGGATACAGAGGAGCGGATCCTGGTTGTGGATGACGATCCGTCCATGAGGACCGCGTTGATGGAATCGGTGCGGCGCCTCGGGTATGCCGTACAGGGGGCGGTGGACGGCGCCGATGCTCTGGAACGGGTCGGACGGTTTCGTCCCTGGCTCGTGCTGACAGATCTCAAGATGCCGCGCATGACCGGTCTGGAGTTGATTAAAGAACTGAAAGCACGCGCACCGCAGGCAGCCCTCGTGCTCATGACGGCCTATGGGACCGTGGAAACGGCTGTCGAAGCGATGAAACATGGCGCGAGCGAATATCTTCTGAAGCCGTTCTCGATGGATTTGTTAGAACGGGTGATCACAAACCTCAAGGAAGGCCGGGAGACGGAGGGAGGAGTTGTTCCGTCGCTAGGCACAGCGGACAACCGTGCAATTCTGACGCAGGGTCTCGTGCTCATTCAGGACGTGACCCGCCTCTGCCAGCTTGAAGAACGGGTGCAGCGCAAGGATCGGTTGGCGGCCATGGGAGAAATGATCGGGCGGATCGCCCACGAAATCAGAAACCCGCTGGGCAGCGTGGAACTCTTTGCTTCCATGCTTCGCCGGGATCTCCATGAGCAGCCGGCCTCAAAAATTTATGCGGAGCAGATTTCCCAGGCGGTCCATGCCATGGATCGCTTGCTGGAGAATCTCCTCGTGTACACCAAACCGGCGCGATCATCGCATGCCTGGTGTGCGGCGGAGCCGTTGATCCTTGACGCGCTGAGTCTGGCCGCGCATGCGATCGCAAAAACTCCGGTGGATGTACGAATAGATCTTGATCCGGGGATTCCGGCGATCTGGTGTCATGAGGGGCAGATGAAGCAGGTAATGCTGAATTTGATCATCAATGCGGCGCAAGCCATGCCGGCCGGAGGCGTACTCAAGGTCACTCTCGATAGAGATCGGACACAATCCTTCAGCGATTCAACCGTTTGCCTCACTGTAAGCGATTCAGGTCCCGGCATCAATGCGGCGTACCGGTCCCGTCTATTCGACCCGTTTTTCACGACCAAAGACGAGGGGACCGGATTGGGCCTTGCCATTGTGCATGCGATCGTTGAAGCCCATCACGGACGCATCGATGTCGACAGTGTCGCCGGCCACGGTGCCTCGTTTTCGATTGTGCTGCCGCATCCAGTGACACCCCTCTGTGTAAGCAGCATTCGGGCCTTGACGTATGAAGAGCATGAACAGACCGGCACTGAGTCCGGCGAACCGATGTTGGTGGAGGAGGCAGTCCATGAGTGAGCGGGACACGGACGCCAGGGCGTCAGACAGTCCAGATACGGAGGAGCGGATCTTGGTTGTGGACGACGATCCGTCCATGAGGACCGCGTTGATGGAATCGGTGCGGCGCCTTGGGTATGCCGTGCAGGGGGCGGTCGACGGCGCCGATGCCCTGGAGCGGGTCGGACGGTTTCGCCCCTGGCTCGTGCTGACGGATCTCAAGATGCCACGCATGACCGGTCTGGAGTTGATTAAAGAGTTGAAAGCGCGCGCCCCTCAGGCGGCCATCGTGCTCATGACGGCCTATGGGACCGTGGAGACGGCTGTCGAAGCTATGAAACATGGCGCGAGCGAATATCTTCTGAAGCCATTCTCGATGGATTTGTTAGAACGGGTGATCGCAAACCTCAAGGAAGGCCGGGAGTCGGAGGGAGGAGTTGGTCCGTCGCTAGGAACAGCGGACAACCGCGCGATTCTGACGCAGGATCCCGGGATGGTCAGATTGCTGAGCACGCTTGAAGGGGTTGCCGCCAGCCAGGCGACGGTGCTGATCAACGGAGAGAGCGGCACCGGTAAGGAGCTGTTGGCCCGGTTCATCCATAGCCGCAGTCCGCGCGCGCACCGCCCCTTCATTGCAGTCAACTGCGCAGCGTTGCCGGATGGGCTGCTGGAGAGCGAGCTGTTCGGGCATGAACGGGGAGCGTTTACCGGCGCGCTGATCAGGAAAATCGGCAAATTTGAAATGGCCCATACCGGCACCTTGCTGCTGGATGAAATCGGGGAAATGACCATGGGGCTTCAAGCGAAGCTGCTGCGGGTGCTGCAAGAGCGCGAGGTCGATCGCGTGGGCGGGCGCGATCCGGTGCCGGTCAACATCCGCGTGATCGCCACAACGAATCGGACGCTCTATCGGGAAGTGGAGCAGAATCGGTTCCGAGAAGATTTGTATTACCGGTTGAATGTGTTTCCGGTTACGCTGCCTCCGCTGCGCGAGCGCCTTGCCGATATTCCCATGCTGGCGCGGCATTTCGCTGCGGCGGCGGCTTCGCGAAATGGACTGCCGCTACCGGTGTTGTCAGAGGCCGCACTGGCTCATTTGCAGCGATTGCCGTGGAAGGGCAACATCCGTGAGTTGGAGAATGTGATGGAGCGGGCAGTCCTGCTGGCCGGCCATGGCGTGATCCTGCCGGAACATTGCCCTGTGGAGATTCGCGATGCCGCCTCGCCGCCGGTCGTTCCGCAGCCGGGCAATGGCTCGCTGTGGGAAATGGAGCGTGATCTGATCTTTAAGACGCTGATGCGCGTGAAAGACAATCGGACTCATGCGGCGAAGGAGCTTGGCATCAGTATCCGCACGCTACGGAACAAGCTCCGTGAGTATCGAACCGATGGGAAGCCACTGTCGATGACGACATTGTGACCAGGCAAATCTTGCCGATGGGAATTTTTCGACGAGAGAGGGTAATGCCTAGGGACGGGCCGGAGGTTCTTTTGTACACGTAGCCGCAATCTTGCCACGGATTCTAAATCCGGCATTCAGGTTGCACCGGGAAGTCGGACATTGTGGTGCGGAAAGAAAGGATATGAGGCCATGAGGATTTTCGATCAGACCATACAATTGTTGGAACGAACTTTGGACCTCCGTAGCGCGCGGCAGCGCGTGATTGCCTCGAATTTGGCTAATGAAGAAACGCCCGGCTATCGAGCTTCCGAACTGAACTTTATGGATCAGCTGCGCTCCGCACATCAAGGCCGGTTGCCGGTTGTATTGGCGGCGACACAGCCTCGCCACTTCGGGCTTCATGGGCCTCAGGGAGTGCAGGCCATCGCCGGAAAGCTGAACGAGGTGCCGGCAGGCGATCTTCCGCTCGATGCGAACTCGGTCAATCTTGAATTGGAGATGGCAAAATTGTCCGACAATGCCATGCAGTACAACACTGCGGCCACGATCCTGGCCAAGAAGTTTCACGGATTGTTGAATGCGATACGAGAAGGAAGATAACGCCTGGTCCGCTCGGATGGTCGAAATCGGCAAGCGGTTGACGGTTCATAGAGGAGGTGCATCATGGAAATGTCCGACAGTATGGCTGTATCGGTATCCGGCTTGGATGCCCAACGGCACCGGCTCAATGCCATTGCCAGCAATCTTGCCAACGCACAATCGACGAAAACGCCAGGGGGCGGTCCGTACAAACGACGAGATGTTGTCTTCCGGTCGACGCCTGTGCCGAGTTCATTTCAGCGGGCGTTCCGTCAGGTGGCCGTCGGTCCGTCGGCCCATGCGCTCGAAGGCGTCTCGGTGGCCAGGGTGGTCGAAGATAGAAAGCCGGGCCAGCAGATTTATGACCCGCATCACCCCGACGCCGATGCGAAAGGGTTTGTGCGTCTTCCCAATGTGAACGTGATGGAGGAAATGGTCAACATGATGGGCGCCTCACGAGCCTATGAGGCCAACGTACAGGCCATCAATGCCTCGCGTGCGATGTGGAATAAAGCGCTGGAGATCGGGAGGTAGCGATGAGTCCTATTCAAGGCATTGCACAGGTAGCCTCCGCCATTCCTGCCGCGCCGTCCCCCGGCGCGGCAGCGTCGCAGGCTGGAGCCGGAGGGTTTCTGGACTCGCTGAAGAGTGCCGTCGGCAAGGTCAACGACGTGCAACTCCAAGCCGGCCAGGCCGTCGATGCCCTCATGACCGGCCAGACGCAGGACATTCATCGGACGATGGTCGCCTTGCAACAGGCTGATGTGTCCTTCCAGTTGATGATGCAGATCAGAAACAAACTGGTGACGGCCTACGAAGAAATTCAGCGGATGCAGATTTGACGAATCGAACCGAATAAAGGCAGGCAGCCGACATGTTTTCACAATTTTCAATCAATCAACGGATGATCATTTTGGTGGCCCTGGCCGGGTCGGTGGCGGGCCTGATCGCATTGGCCTTATGGACGCAGCAGCCCGACATGCAGGTGCTGTTTACGAATCTCAACGGTGAAGACGCGGCGGCGATCATCGACAAGCTCAAAGAAACGAAGGTTCCGTATGAGACGACAGGAGGCGGTGCGACGGTGCTTGTGCCCAGTGCGCAGGTCCACGACCTTCGATTGCAACTGGCGACGCAGGGCCTGCCGCATGGAGGGGGCGTCGGCTACGAGATTTTTGATCGTACTTCGATCGGCATGTCCGAGTTCGTCCAGAAACTCAATTACCGCCGTGCGCTGCAAGGCGAGTTGGCCAGGACGATTGCGCAAATGCCGGAGGTCGAGCGGGCGCGGGTCCATCTGGCCATGCCGGAGCGGCGGTTGTTTGCCAATGAGCAGGATAAAGCACGGGCGTCCGTCATTCTGGCGCTGCGCAACGGACAGGCGCTGACGAAATCGCAAGTACAGGGTGTGATTCACTTGGTGTCCAGCAGCGTTGAAGGGTTGCAGGCCCGCGACGTGACCATCGTCGACGGCCATGGCCGCTTGTTGTCCAGCACGGTCGCAGAGGACGAGACAGCCGGGTTGACGAACTCGCAGCTCGAGTATCAGCGCAATATCGAGAAGGATATCGAAACCCGTATCCAAACGATGCTGGAACGGATCGTTGGAATCAATAAAGCGGTTGTGCGTGTGTCCAGCCTGGTCGATTTCAGAAAAATAGAGACCACGGAAGAACGGTATGATCCGAACAGCCAGGTGGCCAGAAGTGAGCAACGCGGCCAAGAAAAGTCCAGCGGGGTGAATGGGGTATCCGGTGGTATTCCGGGCGTACAATCGAACGTGCCGCCGGGCACGGATCAGGAGCCGGCGCAGAGCAGTTCGAATAACAGTGTGACGAAAAATGAGACCGTCAACTATGAGATCAGCCGCACGGTGTCAAAAATCGTGGAGCCGGTCGGTGCGATCAAGAAGTTATCGGTGGCTGTGTTGGTCGATGGAACATATGCAGCAGGTCAGGCCGGGGACGGAGCATCGGCGGACAACACCGCTGCTGAATCTGCCAGGAAATATACGCCACGGTCGGAAGAAGATTTGAAGCGCATCGAGGAGATTGTCAAAAAAGCGATGGGTTTTTCAGCGGAACGGCAGGATCAAGTCCAAGTGGTCAATGTCCAATTCGGCTTAGGGCCGGACGAATTGCCGACGGCGGCGGCCGAAGCCGTGTCGGAAGGGCCGAACCCATGGCTGCCCTATCTGCGCTACGGTGTCGGGGCCCTGCTCTTTCTTATGATCCTCTTGTTCGTCGTCCGCCCATTGATCGCCATGCTGGGTACCGCCGACAGGCAGGAGCCCGAGGCTGGCGGATCTGCGTCGCTGCCTCTTTCGGCAGCCGCCGCGGCCGCCGCGATCCCTGGAACTCCCGATCGCGCCCAAATCATCGACATGGCCAGAAAAAATCCTGACACGACGGCTGTCGTCGTGAAACAGTGGTTGAAGAGCTCTTCTGCGAACGGCTAAGCATGGCTAAGAATCTGACTGGTGAGCAGAAGACGGCGATTCTTCTCCGCGCGATCGGCGAAGAAGCGGCCGCACAGGTCTTGAAGCAGCTTGATCCCAAAGAGATCAAGAAGCTGGGGGCGTCTATGAGCAGTACGGCGCAGATTTCACGGGATGAGGAA
>JABMDG010000080.1:0-4000 GCA_015904045.1 Nitrospira sp. | reverse complement strand
GAAGACGGCGATTCTTCTCCGCGCGATCGGCGAAGAAGCGGCCGACGAGGTCTTGAAGCAGCTTGATCCCAAAGAGATCAAGAAACTGGGGGCGTTTATGAGCGGTACGGCGCAGATTTCACGGGATGAGGAAGATGCGGTAATCTTGGATTTTAAGGCGGCGAGCGCGACAGGGGATGTACAATTTCAGGGAAAAGAATATATCAAGACCGTGCTTATCAAGGCGCTGGGCCCCGAGAAAGCGGCGCGCATTATCGAATCGATGACCCGGAAAAGCTATCCCGGATTGGAAACGCTCCGCTGGGTGGATGCGAAGAGCATCGCACAAATGATGAAGATCGAGCATCCGCAAACGGTGGCGGTCATTCTAGCGCATCTCGAAAGCGACCAGGCCGGGCAGGTGCTCGCCGCGTTGCCGGACGCCATGCGCGGGGATGTGGCATTGCGGCTTGCGACCATGGAAGACGTACAGCCGGATGTCTTGGAGGAATTGAGCCAGAGTTTGCAAGAAACATTGTTGGCAAGCAAGGGATTGGGCGGACAGAGCATCGGCGGAGCCGAGGTGATGGCCGAAATTCTGACGCGGATGGACAAAACCAATGAGGGCGGAATCATGGCCAAGATTGCAGAGAAGAGCCAGACACTGGCCGATTCCATCCGTGCACTCATGTTCGTGTTCGACGATTTGATCAAAATAGACGACCGCGGCATACAGGAACTGATGAAGGAGATCAGCAAGGATGATCTTCCGCTTGCGCTGCGCGGCGCGAATCCTGAGGTCAAGGAGAAATTCTTTAAAAACATGTCGAGCCGCGCCGCCGAAATGCTCAAGGAAGATATGGAGGCAAAGGGGCCTGTCAGGGTGTCCGATGTCGAGAAGGCGCAGCAGAATATACTTAAGGTCTGTCGCAAGCTGGAAGAGGAAGGGCGGATTGTGATTACCGGCGCAGGAGAACAATTGGTCTAAATGTCGGCTGGAGCAACCATGACGGCGCAGGCTCTTCGCGGACAGACGGGGGGGCCACGGCTTCAAGGGACAATTTTGGCCGTCGATGACGATGAACCGATCCGGAATTTATTTCTTGAGCTCTTCCGGGCTGAAGGGGTGTCCATTCGGGCTGCTGGATCCGGGCGGGATGCCATTGCCATGGTGAAACAGTCCGCTCCCGCGCTGATGCTGATCGATGTGTTGTTGCCGGATCAGGACGGCATCGCGGTTCTGGAAGAGGCACTGACCATCGACCACCGAATCATTGGGGTGGTCATGACGGGATCGGCAACCATCGAACTCGCCGTACGTGCGATGAAGGCCGGTGCCAGCGAGTTTTTGATGAAGCCCATCGACAATAGTGTGGTCTTGGCGACGGCGCGCCGGTTGCTGGAACTCCACCGGTTGCGTGCCGAACAGACCGTTCTGAAACATGCGGCTGTTCGGTCCGGGGTGTTTCATCTGTCGAGCCTCCCGTTCCAAACGTTTGGTGACGACGGGTCATTACGGGGAGAGGATGGCTTGACAGAATTCGAGCGGGGGCTGAAGGAGGGACTACAGTGTGCGGAAGAGGAGCGACGGCATGAACGGACCCTGTTTGCCGGTGTGATGCGGAAGCTGGCCGAAGCGCAGTCTTCACTTCAGCGGACGATGGAAGACGAGATTGCCGCGTTGGCCATTCACATTGCGTCGAAAGTCCTTCATGAGTCGGCGGCCGCCTGTAAAGACCAGATTGTGGCGCAAGCCAAGTCTGCGGTGACGGCGGTGCGGGAGTCCGGTGTCGTCGTTATTCAAGTGCATCCGGCCGATGCGCCGGCGCTGGAATCTGCTCAAGCCGAGCTTGCGGCACTGCGTGATCTCGCACTCACGGTAAAAGTCGAGCCGATGGCCTCGATCACGCGAGGGAGTTGTCTTATTCATACCGCCAATCGTGTGATCGATGCGTCCCTGGACACTCAGTTGCTTCGGTTGGGCAGCGCACTGAAGAACAGGGCCAATAATGAATCTTAGCCGCCTGCTCGATCGGGTCGATCCTGTCGCAGTCTCAGGGCGGGTTGCCCAGGCTGTCGGCCTCGTGATCGAGGGCTATGCACCTATGACCACGGTGGGCGAACTCTGCCAGATCAGTAGGGAAGATGGCGGCGAGCCAATTGCCGCAGAAGTAGTGGGTTTTCGAGGCGATCGTGTGTTGCTGATGCCGCTGGGAGAGATGCAGGGGATCGGACCGGGCAGCCTCATCACTATGACCGGCCAGGTAGCGCATTTGCCCGTCGGGCCGGGCCTATTGGGACGCATTCTGGATGGGCTTGGACGCCCGCTCGATGAGAAGGGGGCCGTTGCTGGGAATGATCAGCCGGTACACGAACGCCGATGTCAATGTCATCGCGCTCATCGGTGAACGCGGGCGCGAGGTCAAAGAATTTCTGGAGCGCGATCTGGGGGATGCCGCACTCCAACGGTCGATCATCATCGTGGCTACGTCGGATCAAGCGCCGCTGGTACGGCTGCGCGCGGCGCTGGTGGCGACCACCGTGGCTGAATACTTTCGCGATGCAGGCAAACAAGTGCTCTTATTGATGGATTCTCTGACTCGGTTGGCGTACAGCCAGCGGGAAGTCGGTCTTGCGATCGGGGAGCCGCCGGCGACCAAAGGCTATACGCCGTCTGTATTCACAATGTTGCCCAAACTTCTGGAGCGTGTCGGCACCGGATCCGGCACAGGCTCCATTACCGGTTTGTATACTGTGCTGGTCGATGGAGACGATCTGACTGATCCGGTGGCCGATGCCGCGCGGTCGATTCTCGACGGGCATATCGTGTTATCACGCTCGTTGGCGGCGCAGAATCATTTCCCCGCGATCGATCTATTGCAAAGTACCAGCCGTGTGATGCGCGACATCGTCGGTCGGGAACACGGTGACGCGGCAGGAACTGTTCGGGAATTGATCGCTCGATATCGGCAGTCCGAAGATCTCATCCTTCTCGGTGCGTATAAGCAGGGTATGAATAAGATGCTTGACCGGGCTGTTCAGGCCCAAGAGGCCGTCAATGCCTATCTTCGGCAGGGGATCGATGAGTCAGCAGCATTGGGCGCGTCGGTTCAAGGGCTACGCGCCTTAGCTCAGCAGGCAGCATGAGACTCGATTCGTTGCGGAAATTGCGAGTACAGACACAAGAAGCGCTCACGATGGAGCTGGCAAAGGCGACTCAAGAATTGGTCGGCATGGAGCAGCGGTGCAATACGATTGAAGCGCAGATTCAGTCGGACACGTCGGCCTATCAGCTCCACACCGAGCAGGGGTTGGCTATTGAGGCTCTGTGGGAATGGCAGGGACGCCTGGATGTGCAACGGGCAGCGTTGATACAGGCGCGTAGCGCAGTCGGCCATTTGACCGAGGTGTGGACCAGCGCCCATACCCGTCTTGTTGAAGCGACCCAGGAACGAAAAATACTCGATCGCCTTCTTGAACGTCAGCGGGAGGCGCATGATGCCGAATTGCATCGACGGGAACAGCAGGCTATGGATGAAGCAGCGGGCCGTATGTTTCAGCATCCTGCCAGAAGGGGTGTGTCATGAACGCACAATCATCGCGATCCACAGGAGATGGTATTTTTCTCAGCCGTGCCGGCCGGTCTAAGGCGGCGCTGTCGCCTTCGCAACGGCGGTCCTCGCTCTGGACGATCGCAGGAGGCGTCGTCGGTTCCACGATTCTCTTATGGATCATGGTGCAACTGGGGCAAGCTTCCAATAATCCGAAAGACAAACTGCGGCCGACTACTAGTCCAGCACAAACGGCCGCCTCACAATCTGTTCCACCGGTCCTTCCCGCCGATGCGCAAGAAGCAGAACTCGACGAGAGCAGCCGGATGCTTGCTCCGCCGACACAAGGGCCGGCACTGGATGTGCCGCGAGAAGTCATCGGGATGTTGGATCTGCGAAAGCGCGATCTCGACCGTCGGGAAGATGCTGTCCGCCAGAACGAAGAGCGGCTCATGATCGTGCGAGCCGAG
>JABMDG010000008.1:13902-24286 GCA_015904045.1 Nitrospira sp. | reverse complement strand
ATTTCCGACGACGGCCGGCCGGTGATGAACAGTTTAGTCATGCGCCGGGCCATGGAATATGCGCGGGCCTTCGACCTCACGGTCGTCGATCATTGCGAGGATCTGCATCTGGCGGAAGGCGGCTGCATGAACGAAGGACTCATCTCGACCGAGCTGGGATTGCCCGGCATTCCGGCGGCCGCGGAAGATGTCATGGTCGCGCGGAATCTATCCCTGTCCGAACTGACGGGCGCACGGCTCCATCTTGCACATATCAGCACGGCCGGGTCGGTCCGAATGGTGCGGGAGGCCAAGGCGAGGGGAATTGCGGTGACGGCGGAAGCCTGTCCCCATCACTTTACGCTGACCGAAGAGGTGGTCCGTGGGTACAATACCCATGCGAAGATGAATCCGCCGCTGCGGACGTGGGATGATGTGCACGCGATCAAGGATGGCTTACGCGATGGGACGATTGATGTCATTGCGACCGACCATGCGCCCCACGCCACACAGGAAAAGCAACAGGACTTTACCGAGGCTCCGTTCGGAATCGTTGGATTGGAGACCGCGCTCTCGTTGACGCTGGGTTTGGTCGAAGAAGGCGTGTTGTCGCTGGAACAGGCGGTGGCAAAGCTCACCTGCGGCCCGGCGGCGGCGTTCGGACTGAAGAAGGGGACGTTGGCGGTCGGCGCGGATGCCGATGTGGCAATTGTCGATCCGTCTGCCCAATGGGAGGTTGATCCGAGCAAGTTCCGTTCGAAGAGCCGCAATACGCCCTTTGCCGGCTGGAAGGTCAAGGGCCAGGTGAAGACCACCATTGTGGGGGGACGAGTCGTGTTCGAGGCTGGATCGTCGGAGCGATAGCCGCGTGCGGCGCTTGTCCCACTGGGGTGCAGTCTGTTGCCTGACACTTGAATGGCTGGCCTTGGGCCTGTGGGTCGGGGGGATGGCGGTCCTGATCGGCGCGGTCATTCCGGCGGTCTTCAATACGTTTGGCGGGCAGGATTCGGGAGGATTGTTTCTCACGCGGGCCTTCGAAGGGTATCAGCGGTTCGTGATCGGCGCCGTGGCCGTGTTGTGCGCCTCCAGCTGGTATCGGTGGTGGAGTGGAAATCAGGCTGTGGCGCTTGGCCGGGGAGAGTTGGTCGTGCTGGTCGTGATGGTTGCCCTGGCTGGCGTCATTATTCTCGTCCTGCACCCGCAGGCGGTTGCGCTTCAGGCGGAGGCGTTTGCCGCCCAAGGAGACGCAGCGAAAAAGGCGGCGTTCGAAGCTCTGTTTCAGGTCCTCATGCCGATTCGTATCCTGTATGGTGTGACACTGGTCTTAGGGGTGGTGCTGATGGGAATCAAGACGAACCGGTCACTCACCTTGGGTGGAGCGACGTCATGAAGAAAGCGTTACTGGCGTTGGCGGACGGCGCCTGCTTCGAGGGGCGCGCACTCGGGTACGAAGGGGACACGGTGGGGGAGGTGGTATTCAACACCGCAATGACCGGCTATCAGGAGGTACTGACCGATCCATCCTATAAGGGGCAGATTATTACGATGACCTGTCCCCACATCGGCAACTACGGGACGACGCCGGAGGATACGGAGTCCCGCAGAATTTGGGCGGAGGGGTTCGTGGTGATGGAGGCGAGCCGGCTGGCGAGCAACTGGCGGAGCACGCAAACCGTTCATGAATATTTGACGCAGGCGCATGTGGTGGCGATCGAAGGGCTCGATACGAGGGCCTTGACGAGGCATTTGCGGGAACACGGGTCGCAGCAGGGGGTCATTACCCATGGCGGCCTTGAGTCTGGCCGTGCTGTGGTGAAAGCGCGGGAAGCGCCCAACATCGTGGGACGGGACTTGGCGGCGGAGGTGACATGCCGGCAGTCCTATGCGTGGAAGACGGGATCCGGAGCATGGGCTCCAGAAGCGGTTCAGAATCGGGAGCGTGGACCTAAGCGGCGGGGCTGGCAGGTTGTCGCGTATGATTTCGGCGTCAAGCAGAACATCCTCAACCGTTTGGTCGATGTCGGCTGCGAAGTGACCGTGGTGCCGGCATCGACGACGGCCGAAGCGATTCATGCGCTGAAGCCGGACGGTCTTTTCCTCTCCAACGGCCCCGGCGATCCGGAAGGTGTCCCCTATGCCATGGAAGCGGTCCGGAACCTGATTGGGCGGTATCCGATCTTCGGCATATGTTTGGGACATCAAATTCTAGGGCTCGCATTTGGATTGGAGACCTACAAGCTCAAGTTCGGCCACCATGGGGCGAATCATCCGGTGATTGATCTTCGAAACAAGAAAGTCGAAATTACATCCCAGAACCACAATTTTGCGGTCAAGATTCCCCAGCCCTTCAGTGAGGTGCCGGATAAGCCGCCGGTGGTCGAAACCGGCTACGGCAGAGTGGCGATCACACATCTCAGTTTGAATGATCGCTCGATCGAAGGCATGGCCTGTCTGGATCAGCCGGTGTTTTCGGTCCAATACCATCCGGAGGCGTCTCCGGGGCCTCATGATTCCGCGTATCTCTTCGAGGAATTTGTCCGACTGATGGAGACTCATCATGTGTAATCGGTTTATCGCGGTGTTGCTGACCGGACTGTCGCTGTCAGGTTGTATTAACCTTCCGTCGTTCTTTCCCGCGCCTGGGCCGCTCAAGGAAGTACAGGTCGACGGGACGGGAACTGCAAAGGTGCTGCTGCTCGAGGTCTCCGGCATGATCAGCTCTCAGGAGAAAGAGGGGTTCATACCCGCACCGAGCATGCTCGCGCGCATCAAGGAACAACTAACGCGAGCCGCGAAGGACGACAGCATCAAAGCCGTCGTCCTCCGGATCAATACACCGGGAGGTACGGTGACGGCGTCAGACATCGTGTATCACGAACTCAAGACGTTCAAAACATCCAGGAATATTCCGATTGTCGCCTCGATTATGGATCTGGGCACGTCCGGGGGGTACTATATCGCGGCTGCCGCCGATACGGTGATGGCGCATCCCTCCTCGGTGACGGGCAGCATCGGGGTCATCATGCTGACCATCAACGCGCGGGGGTTGCTCGAAAAGGTGGGGGTGGAGGCGACTGCGGTGACGTCGGGGCCTCGGAAAGACATGGGCTCGCCGTTCCGGGTAATGACAGCTGAAGAGCGGGCGATCTTTCAGGGGCTGATTGACTCCTTCTATCAGCGCTTCTTGAGCGTGGTGCAGGAGGGCCGGCCGCGCTTGCAGATGGACCAGATCAAGAAGCTGGCTGACGGACGCATCTATACGGGAGATCAGGCAAAGGCGGCCGGGTTGGTGGACGAGATTGGATATCTGGAAGATGCCATCGAACTGGCCAAGAAGAAAGCCAACCTGACGGAAGCCCGGGTCGTCACCTATCAACGCCCCGGCGAGTATTCGAACAATGTCTATTCGAGGCTGTTGGTCCCCGGACCGTTGTCGAGTTTGGCGGAGTTCGATGTCATGGCGCTTGCGCGGGGAGGCACGCCGCAATTCATGTATTTGTGGATGCCGTGACGACGGAGGAAGCGATTCGGAGAATGGGGCCGGATGGTGGAACTATTGATGTCACAGCCGACTGATGCTTCGAACAACCGATGGTATTCGGCGCCGATTGGGCGCCGCCGCCTGCTCTGCGCCAGCGCGCGGTGCGCGATGGGGTTGTATGGTGTTCTGAAGATGGGGACGTCAATCGGCCTCCTGTCCGCACTGGCTGGGTGCTACCGGGCGCCGGGCACGTCGCGGGATCAATTTATCTATATCTCTGAAGAAAAAGAAATCGCCATGGGCATCAGCGGGTTTCATGAGGTGCTGCGCAAGGCCCGATTGAGCGACAACTTGGAAGTCACTGACATGGTCAACCGGGTCGGGACACGGATCGCCGCGGCGGCCAATAAGCCGGAGTATCAATGGGAATTTGTCGTGATTCAGGACGACCGATCGATCAACGCCTTTGCCTTGCCGGGCGGCAAAGTAGCGGTCTTTACGGGAATTCTTCCATTCACGAAAACCGAAGATGGTTTGGCCACCGTGATGGGCCATGAGGTGGCGCATGCCCTGCAGCGGCATGGAGCTGAGCGCTATAGCCGGGGCATTCTGGAAACCATCGGGCAGGTCGGCGCCCTGGCTGCTGGCGCCGCGGCGGGACGTCCGGATGCGGCCATGGCCGCGATGAGCGCATATGGAGTGGGGGTGTCGTTGCCGTTCGGGCGAAGTCAGGAGGCGGAGGCGGATCGCATCGGGCTCCGGTTGATGGCCCAAGCGGGCTACGATCCCCGTGAAGCGGTCCCGTTTTGGGAACGGATGAGCGGCTGCCCCAGGCAGATGATTGACAAGGTCTGCTTCCGGGCGAAACAGAATATCCCGGAGTTTTTGTCGACGCATCCGTCCGATACCTCTCGAATCAATCAGATTGAAGCCTGGTTGCCTGAGGCGATGAAATATTACGGGGGGGGCGGCGCGGTCGAGCCGGTTCAGCCGGCGCCGTACCGCCCATCGATCGGGCCTCTGCCGCAACAGGGATAATCAACATCCGGTCTTAGAATCACATGCCGAAACGCACAGACATCCGTTCCATTCTCATGATTGGCTCCGGTCCGATCGTCATCGGCCAGGCCTGCGAGTTCGATTATTCGGGGACGCAGGCGTGCAAAGCCCTGAGGGAAGAAGGCTATCGGGTGATCTTGATCAACAGCAATCCGGCCACCATCATGACGGATCCTGAAATGGCCGATCGCACCTATGTCGAGCCGATTACCGTGGAGGTGGTCGAGAAGGTGATCGAGCGGGAGCGCCCCGATGCCTTACTTCCAACGATGGGAGGGCAAACGGCCCTGAATACAACCGTGGCGCTGGTCAAGCGCGGTGTGTTGGAGAAGTATGGAGTCCGGCTCATCGGCGCCTCGGCGGAGGCCATTCACAAAGCGGAAGATCGCGACGCGTTCAAGCAGGCGATGCAGCGCATCGGTCTGCGTGTGCCCAAGAGCGGGACGGCGCACACGCGCCACGAAGCGATGGCGATTCTGGAGATGACGGGTTTCCCGGCGATCATTCGCCCGTCGTTTACGATGGGCGGAACCGGCGGCAACATCGCCTACAACCGGGAGGAATTCGAGAAGTTGATCGATTGGGCCCTGGCGATGAGTCCGGTCAGTCAGGTGCTCATTGAAGAGTCGGTGATCGGGTGGAAAGAATACGAACTCGAGGTGATGCGCGATCTGAAGGACAACGTCGTGATCGTGTGTCCGATCGAGAATCTCGATCCGATGGGGGTCCATACCGGCGACAGCATCACCGTCGCGCCCGCGATGACGCTGACCGACAAAGAATATCAGCGGATGCGGGACGCGGCGCTGAGGATCATCCGGGAAATCGGCGTCGATACGGGCGGCTCCAACATCCAATTCGGGATCGACCCGACGAATGGAGACATGGTTGTTATCGAAATGAATCCGCGAGTATCGCGGAGCTCTGCGCTGGCGTCGAAAGCGACAGGCTTCCCCATCGCAAAGATCGCCGCCAAGTTGGCGGTGGGGTACACGCTGGACGAAATCACGAACGATATTACCGGTGTGACCAAGGCCTCGTTCGAGCCATCGATCGACTATGTGGTGGTGAAGATTCCGCGGTTCGCGTTTCAGAAGTTCAAGGGCGCCGATCCCACGTTGACGACACAGATGAAATCGGTCGGCGAAGCCATGGCGATCGGACGGACCTTCAAAGAGTCGCTGCAAAAGGCCATTCGCTCACTGGAGCTGGACCTCAACGGCTTGGTTTCGCGGGTGGGTATCGATCGGGGAATCCCGGAAGATTTTGATCGCGAGGCGGCGTTGGAGAAAGTTCAGCGGCTCCTGCGGACGCCGCTGCCAGAACGATTGTGGCATCTCGCCGACGGTATCCGGCTCGGGCTCACGAACGAGGACCTGTTTGCAATCACGAAAATCGACCCCTGGTTTCTCGAGCAGATTCGGGAGTTGATCGGATTCGAGCAGACGCTCGTGAACACGACTGGCGGGGTTGCAGCATTGGCGGCGGGGTTGTTGCATGAGGCCAAGCGCCTGGGATTTTCAGACGACCGGATCGGGCAACTTCTCGGACTCGACCCAGCCAAAGTCTGCAAGGCGCGCACGGGATCGGGCAAGAACGGTACAGGCGCGGCACCGGGTCCGCGCGTGACGTACAAACGGGTGGATACCTGCGCGGCGGAGTTTGAGGCCCACACGCCCTACCTCTATTCCACCTATGGCCGCGAATGCGAGGCCCGGCCGTCGGATCGGAAGAAGGTCGTGATTCTCGGTGGAGGTCCCAACCGGATCGGCCAGGGCATCGAATTCGACTACTGTTGTGTGCATGCGGCCATGGCGCTTCGGGAAGAGGCGGTTGAAACAATTATGGTCAACTGCAATCCGGAAACGGTGAGCACGGACTATGACACCTCGGATCGGCTGTACTTTGAGCCGCTTACGGAGGAAGACGTACTCAATATCGTGAAAACGGAAGCGCCGTTGGGAGTGGTCTTGCAGTTCGGCGGACAAACGCCGCTGAAGCTGGCTCTTCCACTGTCACGGGCCGGTGTCAAGATTCTCGGTACCAGCCCGGACGCCATCGATCTGGCGGAGGACCGAGAGCGGTTCCGTGACTTGTTGAACAAGCTCGGCCTGCATCAGGCGGAGAGCGGGATGGCGCGATCTGTTGATGAAGCCGTGCAGATCGCAGAGTCGATCGGGTATCCCGTCATGGTGCGGCCATCCTATGTGTTGGGCGGGCGGTCGATGCAAATCGTCTACGACCAGGCAGGATTACTCGAGTACATGCGTTCCGCCGTCAAAGCGTCGCCGAAGCATCCGGTACTGATCGACAAATACCTGGCCGATGCCATAGAAGTGGATGCCGACGCGATTTCCGACGGAAAGACGGTCGTCGTGGCGGGCATTATGGAGCATATCGAAGAGGCCGGGGTGCATTCCGGTGATTCGGCCTGCTCGCTGCCTCCGTACACGTTGAAGCAGGACGTGGTGTGCGAGATCGAACGCCAAATGAAGTTGCTGGCATTGGAGCTTGGCGTGATCGGGCTGATGAATGCGCAATTCGCCGTAAAAGGCACCACGATTTACGTCCTGGAGGTCAATCCGCGAGGGTCACGAACCGTTCCGTTCGTCAGTAAAGCGATCGGTGTGCCGTTGGCAAAGCTGGCGATGAAAGTGATGCTCGGAAAATCCCTTCAGGAGCTGGGGTTCACACAGGCTCCGCAGCCGGCGCATCTGTCGGTCAAAGAAGCGGTGTTCCCCTTCAGCAAGTTTCCCGGTGTGGATGTGCTGTTGGGGCCTGAAATGAAATCAACCGGAGAGGTCATGGGCATCGACAGCGATTTTGGCTGGGCCTTCGCCAAGTCGCAGGCCGGAGCAGGGGCAATGCTTCCAACATCGGGACGCGCCTTCATCAGTGTGAAAGAGAACGACCGGCCCGTTTCCTTGGATGTGGCTAGGCGTCTGCGGGCCCTCGGCTTTCAGATTCAGGCGACGAGTGGGACGGCCGACTACCTGAGGATACATGGGGTCGAGGTGGCGACGGTCAACAAAGTTAGAGAAGGGCGTCCGCACATCGTGGACCATATCAAGAATGGAGATGTGACGCTCGTGGTCAATACCGTAAGGACCGCATCGTCTCATTCCGATTCATTGTCGATCCGCAGGGAGGCGCTTCAGAAGGGGTTGTCCTATTACACGACGATGCGGGGGGCAGTGGCGGCTGTACTGGGCATCGAAGCCATGGTCAAGAAGACGTTGTCCATTCGTTCCTTACAGGAGTACCACCGGGCATAGCGTTGCGGGGAGCAGATCACCATGCCGACACCGATTACCAAGAAGGGATACGACGCGCTGAAGGCGGAATTGGACCGTCTGCGGAAAGTCGAACGGCCCAAAAATATCGAGGCGATCGCGGAGGCGCGCTCCCATGGCGATCTGAGCGAGAATGCCGAATACGACGCGGCCAAGGAACGTCAAGGCTTCATCGAATCCAGGATTGCCGAGATTGAAACCAAGCTGGCCGAGGCCCGGATCGTCGAGATCACCGGGCGAATCAGCGAGACGGTCGTGTTCGGCGCGACGGTGTCGGTGATCGAGCAGGAGACACAATCCAAGAAACAATATACGCTGGTCGGGCAGGACGAAGCGGACATGAAATTCAATAAGATTTCCGTCCAATCGCCAGTCGGACGCGCGTTGATCGGCAAGCGCGTCGGTGATTTCGTCGAGGTGAAAACTCCGGTGAAAATGGTCGAATACGAAGTGGTGGAGATCAAATTCGAGGAATGTTAGCCGTGTCGACGGCCCCCCCTCTGATCACGTTGCTGACGGACTTCGGCGAACGCGATCATTTTGTGGCGAGCATGAAGGGGGTGATCCTGTCGATCAATCCCGCCGTCACCATCGTCGATCTCTCACACCAAATCACCTCCCACCAGATCGAAGAGGCCGGGTATTTTCTCCGGTCCTGCTATCGGTATTACCCCGACGGCACCATTCATGTCGCCGTGGTTGATCCCGGAGTCGGCACCGCGCGCCGGCCGTTGCTGATTTCCACCGGCCGCGCAATGTTCATCGGTCCGGACAACGGGTTGTTCAGTGAAGTGCTGGATCAGGAGCCTGGCGCGAAGATGTGGTTGATCGACAACCAGCAGTACCGCCTGGCCACAGCCGGATCGACCTTTGACGGCCGTGATGTGTTCGCGCCGGTGGCAGCGTGGCTGAGCACGGGGGTTCCCCCGGCATTTATGGGCCCGGCCGTCCATGATCCCATCCGCCGTTCCACGGCGATCCCGATCCGGCACGATGAACTGCTGGTCGGAAAGATTGTCTCAATCGATCGATTCGGGAATCTCATTTCAAACATTACGGCGAGACAGGTCCAGGAATTCAGGGTCTCGCTGGGTGAGGCCGCCCTAGAGATTCATGTGGGACCGCACATCATCAACGGCTTAGTTGGGAGCTACAGCCAAGGGAGCCGTGACAGCCTCTCCGCGCTGATCAATAGCGGCGGCACCTTGGAGATTTTTCTGCGAGAAGAGAGTGCCGCGCACCACCTACAGGTTGGTGTGGGGGAAGAGATTCGGTTGTGCTGACGCAGCGGAAGATGGCTCGTCGTGAGCTGATTTCAGCGTCTGATATGTCCGCCGGAGACCCGAATGCATGAGGTCTCACCGTGCGCCATACGGTGGCCACATTTCCCAGTCCGATTTTCCGATGCCGGGAGGCCGATCACTGCGACCGCTGCAGGGCTTTGCTGGCCGAAGGCGACTCACTGATCAGGTCGCTGCGAATGGCCACGAAGTTGTTGTACTGGAATGTCTCGATGCGCTGGTCGTATCGTGGACACGCCATGAGTCCGTCAGGAACAATCCGAAATACGATGTAGTCGAGGCCGGCAAACACGTCAAAGGCATCTTTCAGGAATCGTCTCGAGTCAATGTAGGTGCCGCCGTACTCGAATTGGACGCGTCGGATGATGCCGCTCTTGAGGCTCTGCACGCTTCCATGCAGCACGTCGACTTCATGTCCCTCCGTATCCACCTTCATGAGGTCGACACGCTGTAGACCGTGGTTCATGCAGAACTGGTCTGTGGTCAACAGCAGGGCCTCCTCCGTCTGAGTGGCTGGTGGGATGCCATATCCGTCCTCAAGCCCGAATCGGTTGTGCAGAGAGTTCAGCCCCGAGGCCTCGCCGAAAATGTGCAGGGGCGCTGTCCCTGTCCTCGAGGAGAGGGCGGCCTTATGGACCGTGACATTGTCCGGAAAGCCCCGGCGCAGGAGTGCATGATGAGCGCTCGTAGAGGGTTCAAACGCATGAATGGTGGCAGTCGGCCTGAGCTCGAGTACTGACGCAGTCCAATCGCCGACATTCGCGCCAACATCCAGCACCACGTCAAGATACGGGGCGGCCTCGCGAACAAAGCGAAGTTCACCATTGGTGGTTGGATCACTGGTGATCGTTGGGCTGGAGTCGCCGCAGTACTCGCAGTAGAAACGGCAACATGCGGCGAGGAGTCTCGATTTCGGAATCCACGTTATCGTTCTGCGTGCGGCCTGCTCAAAGGCGCTCATTCTGTTTCCTCGAGGTCATGCTGAGGCGTCCCTGTCGCGATTCCCTGCTTGTGCGACGGAGGCGTACGAGGGCCGGATGGTTCGCCTCGCTCATCGGGCCCATGGAACATCTGATGGCGCATATCAATTGCGACCTCGTGGGGCCACCCAGGCTGGCGCGGATCTCCAAGTTGATGTCGTACTGTTAAGTCTATTGCGGATTGCCCGCGTCGCATTGCACCTGTCCAATATTCCACTCCTCCGTCAGGTGGTCAAGATAGACTGCAATTGCTGCTGTCTATCCGGCTATCGCCCGCAGTCTGTCTCATTC
>JABMDG010000008.1:0-13802 GCA_015904045.1 Nitrospira sp. | reverse complement strand
GAGCTTGATCGCTTGCGCAAAGTTGAGCGGGCGAAGAATATCGAAGCCATTGCCGAAGCGCGCGCCCATGGCGATCTGAGCGAAAACGCCGAGTACGATGCGGCCAAGGAACGTCAGGGTTTCATCGAGTCGCGCATTGTCGAATTGCAAGCCAAGTTGGCCGATGCCCGTATCATCGAAATCACGGGCCGAACCACGGAGACGGTTGTCTTCGGCGCGACGGTCTCGGTGATCGAACAAGAGTCGCAGGCGAAGAAGCACTATACACTGGTCGGCCAGGACGAAGCCGATATGAAATTCAATAAGATTTCCGTCCAGTCACCGGTCGGGCGCGCATTAATCGGAAAACGGGTGGGCGACTTCGTCGAAGTCAAAACCCCGGCCAAGGTCGTCGAATACGAGGTCGTCGAAATCAAATTTGAGGAACTTTAGTTTCAGATACACTTCACGAACGACGAGCGACGAAGTGACCGCTCATGGCGTCTCGTTTTCATTCTGATAGAAAACTCTTTAAATGGCCTGCCGGTGTGGCTCCGGCGCGTCCCCTGATCACACTGTTGACCGACTTCGGCTCTCGCGATAGTTTTGTGGCGAGCATGAAGGGGGTCATCCTCTCGATTCACTCCGAAGTCCGCATCGTCGATCTGTCTCACCAGATTGTTCCCCATGGAATCGAAGAAGCGGCCTACGTGATCGCTTCGTGCCACCAATATTTTGAGGACGGAACGATCCACGTTGTCGTTGTGGATCCCGGTGTGGGCAGCGCCAGGCGGTCGCTTCTGGTTACCACGTCGCGGCATTATTTTCTGGCTCCTGATAACGGATTGCTCACGCGAGTCCTGTGGAACGAGCGTCACGCCGAGGTCAGGCAGATCGAGAACGTCCTGTATCGTCTCCCATCCGAAGGGGCGACCTTCGATGGGCGGGATCTCTTTTCCCCGGCGGCTGCCTGGCTTGCGATGGGAGAGCCGACGTCATCGTTCGGACGTGTCATCGATGACCCTGTCCTGCTTCCGCTCGCGTTTCCGGTCACGCAGGACGGGATGCTGATCGGACAAATCGAGTATGTCGATCGATTCGGCAATTTAATCACGAACATCACTGCCGCAAATGTGCGGGAATGGTTGGAGACTGTCGGGCGGCCGCATCCGGAGGTACACGTCGGGACTTGTGCCATCCAAGGGCTGGTGACCAGTTACAGCCAGGGCAAACTCGACAGTCCCTCCGCGCTGATCAATAGCTCCGGCAAGCTGGAAATCTTTGTGGATCAGCAGAGCGCAGCCCGGCATTTGCAAATCGGGGTGGGCGCAGAAGTGCGGCTGTCCTGAGTGGCGCGCCGCAGGCGGATCTTGCAGTACTTTATTGCCGGCTGGCGGCAGGTGTTGAGCGGCGGATCTCATCGGACACTCTTTGGAGCGCGCCGGTCAGATTCTGAAAGATACGATCGAGGTGGCCCATCATTTCAGTCTCGGTCTCACCCCATGCCCAAAAGGACAGCATGAGCTGTTGCCCACGCTGACGTTCCGGCGGACCCGGAATGGCCGTAAATCGAGTCGTCACGATCGTGGCGCCGACGGCTCCCCATTCAAGTTCAGGCCGGCCAATGCCGTTTCCGGAGACATCTCGGGCGAACTGCTGTTTTGCAAAAATTGGATCGCCCGCGCTTTCAATTCTGCACGCTGGGGTTCCGTGAGCGTCGGCAAGGTCAGCTCAACCAATAGGGCGTTTGTGGATCCGGCAAACGACGGAATACCAAAGATCCGACCCAAGAGACCCATGCCATCCCCGTTGGAGCAAAAATACAGGATTGTAAAGACCGCGGGGCAGTCTACTCAAACCCACGAAGGTTTTCCACCATACCGCGCTCCCAATCGTCTCGATGGAAGATCGTCGATCTCTCATCAGCCGGCAGTGGCTGTCTCAATGGAAAGTCTTAGCACTCCAACCATTTTTCGTAGTTCCACCACCGATGTGGACAGCGGCAGGATCAGCACGAGCACATTTCCGATTGGTCTGATGATGAGGCCTCTAGTCCGTGCCGCTGTCGCTACGCGATGGCCGATTCTGGCTTCAAGCGGGTACTGTTCTTTGGACGTCCGGTTTTTCACGAGTTCGATTCCCGCCATGAACCCTTGTTGCCGAATGTCTCCCACATGCTCCATGTTTGCCAGGGGCCGAAGGAGGCGGGAGAAGGCTGCGATCTTCGGACGCAGCCGGGCGAGAGTCCGCTCCTTATGAAAAACCTCTAGATTGGCCAGGGCTACGGCGCAGCCGAGTTGATTTCCGGTGTAGCTGTGGCCGTGGAAAAATGTCTTGAACTCCTCATACTTTCCCAAGAACGCGTTGTAGATCTCCTCGCTCGTGAGGGTTGCGGCAAGCGGCATGTAGCCGCCGGTCATGCCTTTACTGATGGCCATCAGATCCGGTGTCACGTCCTCGTGATTGCAGGCGAACATCTTGCCCGTACGACCAAATCCGGTGGCGACTTCGTCTGCGATCAACAGCACGCGGTGCTGTGTGCAAAGATCGCGGATTCGTCTCAAGTAGCCCGGAGGATGGGCTACCATGCCGGCAGCGGCCTGTATCAGCGGTTCGATAACGAATCCCGCCAATTCCCGGTGACGGGTTTTGAACAGCTGTTCAATGGGATCCAGGCAGGCCATCCGGCAGGAGGGGTATTCTAATTTCAATGGGCAGCGGTAGCAGTAGGGCGGCTCTGCTTCCACGGTCGGGAAAAGCAAGGGCTTGAAGCGTGAATGAAAAAGTTCGATGTTACCGACACTGACGGCACCAATAGTGTCGCCATGATAGGCAAGTTTCAAATGCAAAAACGTATTTTTCTGACCGGCCCCCGGATGCTGTTGCTGCCAGTATTGCACGGCCATCTTTAGGGCAATCTCGATAGCGGTCGAGCCGTTATCTGAATAAAAGACACGAGCGAGACCCTTGGGAGCCCTCCGAATCAACGCACGGGCCAATTCAATCGCCGGTGGGTTGGAGAGGCCCAGAAAGGTGGAGTGCGCGATTTTCCCAAGTTGCTGTGTGAGCGCACGGTTCAGAGTCGGATGCCCATGCCCGTGGAGATTGACCCAGATCGACGAGGTGCCGTCGAGGTAGCGGTTGCCTTCGGTGTCGATAAGGTAGGACCCCTTGCCGCGCTCAATGATGAGCGGGTGTTCCTGTTCCCATTCTTGCATCTGGGTAAAGGGATGCCAGACGTACTGATGGTCCCATTGTGCCAGCTGTTTAGCTGAGGGTGTTCGTGCCAAGGCGAGTCTCAAGTTCTAAAAGGCTGATGGCTTATAGCGTATAGCCGATGGCGGAAACAAGCTGGAGAGGAACCATCTTGGTCGTCCGTGCCATAGGCAATAGCCATAGCACTGTGCTCTCTGCGGGGGCGATTACTTTGACAACCTGGAGGGCAGTTACTATAATGTGCCGATTTTTAGAAATGAGCTAGGATTTGCAAAGCCTTATACGCAATTTCTCGATCATCGCCCATATCGATCACGGCAAATCAACCCTCGCTGACCGGTTCCTCGAAGCCACAGGCGCAGTCACGGCCCGAGAGGCCAAAGAGCAGATTCTCGATGCCATGGACCTTGAACGGGAACGTGGCATAACGATCAAGGCTCACGCGGTGGCGATCCGGTACAAGGCCAAGGATGGGAAGGTCTATGCCTTGCACTTGATCGATACGCCGGGGCACGTCGATTTCACATACGAAGTGTCCAGAAGTTTGGCCGCCTGCGAGGGGTCGCTCTTGTTGGTCGATGCGACACAGGGAGTGCAAGCGCAGACAATCGCCAACGTCAATCTGGCGATGGCCAACAAGCATGTGATTATTCCGGTGATCAACAAGATCGATTTGGCCAGCGCGGACGTCGAAGGCACCAAACAATCCATTGCCGAGGTGTTGATGTTGGATGACACCGACGCGATGCCGATCAGCGCCAAGGAAGGGCGCGGCGTTCCGGAAGTCTTAGAGGCAATCATCGAACGGATTCCTCCGCCGTCCGGCGATCCGCAGGCGCCGCTCAAGGCGCTGATTTTCGATTCCTGGTTCGATAACTACCAGGGCGTG
This sequence comes from Nitrospira sp., assembly GCA_015904045.1. Next base: position 9,718 of record JABMDG010000008.1, on the reverse strand, counting down.
ATCGTCTTGATACGTGTCGTGGACGGCGCTGTGCGTCCGGGTATGAAGATTAAGGTGATGTCGAACGACCGCGTCTTTGAAGTGATGGAGGTCGGCCAATTCACGCCGAAGCGGGTGAAGAAGACAGAGATCTTGACCGGTGAAGTCGGGTATCTCTGCGCCAACATGAAAGAAGTGGCGGACGTGAAGATCGGCGATACGATGACAGACGCCGTTCAGCCGACGACCGCACCGCTTCCCGGTTATAAAGAGGTGAAGCCGCTGGTCTTTTGTGGACTCTATTCGACCGACACGGCGAAATATGAAGATCTGCGCGATGCCCTCGTGAAGTTACGGCTTAACGACTCGTCCTTTGTCTATGAACCGGAAACATCGCTCGCACTCGGCTTCGGCTTCCGATGCGGCTTCTTGGGCCTGTTGCATATGGAAATCATCCAAGAGCGGCTGGAGCGGGAATATGGGCTGACTCTCATCACCACGGCGCCCACCGTGGTCTACCGAGTAACGACGACCAAAGGAGAAGTTTTGGAGATCGACAACCCGGCCGAACTGCCGCCGCCCAGCAGCATCGAGCGGTTCGAGGAACCGTTCATTCTGACGACGGTCATCACGCCGGAGCGATACATGGGCGCTATTCTGCAGCTATGCCAGGAGCGCCGGGGGATTCAACGCAGTATCCAGTTCCTCGATCCAACCCGCGTGATGATCAGCTATGAAATGCCGCTAAATGAAGTCATTCTCGACTTCTACGATAAACTGAAGTCGCGCACGCAGGGGTACGCCTCGCTTGACTATGAGCTGCTCGGCTATCGGGAATCTGATCTCGTGAAGCTCGATATTTTGCTCAATGGGGAAGCGGTGGACGCGCTCTCGTTCATTACTCATCGTGAGCGCTCCTATCCGCGCGGGCGCCAGTTGGCCGAGAAAATGAAGGAGCTGATCCCACGGCAGATGTTTGAGATCGCGATTCAGGCGGCTATCGGCAACAAGATCATTGCGCGCGAGACGATCGGGGCGATGAAGAAGAATGTCACCGCCAAATGCTACGGGGGCGACATTACGCGCAAACGCAAACTGCTGGAAAAACAAAAAGAAGGTAAGAAACGGATGAAAGCCGTTGGCAGTGTTGAAGTCCCGCAAGAAGCGTTTCTCGCGATTCTCAAAGTCGGTGAAGAATGAGCGTCGATCCGAACCAGGCAAACCTCGACAAGCTTTCCGGTCCCTCAAGTGGTCATCCGCCGGCCGCTGAGCCCGAGGCGAAGTTATCGGAACAGAGCACCGGCCAGGCTGGCGCGAAATCGATTATCCGAGAATATTCGGAAGCGATCATCGTCGCGTTGTTATTGGCCTTTGCGATCCGCGTGTTTGTCGTGCAAGCCTTCAAGATTCCGTCCGGCTCGATGATCCCAACGCTGCAAATCGGGGACCATATCTTGGTCAGTAAACTCTCGTACGGATTGCAATGGCCGGCTGATTGCAAGTTGCAATGGAACTTCCCCCCGGTGAATTGCTATACATCCAAGACAGTGATCGAGTTCGGGAAGCCGCAGCGCGGCGACATCATCGTGTTCCGGTTTCCTGAAGACGAGGAAAAGGATTTCATCAAGCGCATCGTCGGCACGCCTGGCGATACGGTGCAGGTGCGCAACAAGGTCGTATTGGTCAACGGGCAGCCGCTGGACGACAAGGCCTTTACACAACGCGTCGATCCGGGCATGATCGACGGTACGATCAATCCGCGCGACAATTTCGGGCCGGTCACGGTGCCGGAAGGTTCGTTTTTCGTGATGGGCGACAACCGCGATCAAAGCCTGGACAGTCGGTTTTGGGGGTATGTGCGGGAAGAAAAAATCCGCGGCAAAGCATTCCGGATTTATTGGTCGTGGAGCGGGCAGGGGAATTGGACGGAGTGGGTCCGGTGGGAACGATTCGGCAAGGCCATTCAATGAAAAAACAGGCGAAGTCCTCCATGCCGGCGGGTGACTTGAGCAGCCGGGATCAGCTGTCGTCCCCCCAGGCGCTCAGGCACTATATTCAGCGGTTTCCCCAGGCGTCGGTGCTTGTCGTGGGGGATTTGATTCTTGACCACTATGTCATGGGAAAGGTGAGCCGGATTTCTCCGGAAGCGCCTGTGCCGGTGGTGCACGTCGAATCCGAGTCGCTGCGGCTCGGCGGCGCGGCCAACGTGTTCAACAATATTCTGGCGCTGGGCGGGAAGGCCGATCTCTGTGGGGTGATCGGCGCGGACGAAAGCGGCCGGCTCTTGATGAAAGAGCTGGGTGCAAAACGGTCAGGGCGCGGCGGAGTGGTAATCGATCACGATCGTCCCACGACCAGGAAAAGCCGGGTGATCGCGCATCACCAGCAGATCGTACGGTACGATGTCGAGGGGAGACACGAGCTCAAGGCGGCGTTGCAACGGCGTCTTCTTCAATATGTCGAATCGCGCCTGCGGGAACTGACGTGCGTGGTGGTCTCTGACTATGCCAAAGGTGTTATCTCCGCGGCCTTGATGTCGGAACTGACCAGGCTGGCAGCCTTGCGGAAGGTTCCCGTCATTGTCGATCCCAAAGTCGAACATTTCAGCTACTACAAGGGTGTCACGGTCATTACGCCGAACCACCTTGAGGCGACGCAGGCTTCCGGTGTGCATGGCGATGATGATCAAGCCATCAATGAAGCCGGTGCCATGATTCGCCAACGATTGGGATGCCAGTCGGTGCTCATCACGCGCGGTGAGAAGGGCATGAGTTTGTATGAAGCTGACGGCGCGTCCTGGCATCTCCCGACCCAGGCGAGGCAGGTGTACGACGTCACCGGCGCCGGCGATACCGTCATCGGCACATTGGCCCTGGCGCTCTCAACCGGCGCGAGCATAAAGAACGGGGCGATCCTGGCCAATCACGCGGCCGGTATCGTGGTGGGTATGGTCGGTACAGCAACGGTGTCTCCTGATCAGCTGTCCGAGGTGCTGGGAAATGAGTAAGCCCTCGCGTCCCGTCATCGTCGTCATTCCGGCCCGGTACGGCTCGTCCCGCTTTCCCGGCAAGCCGCTGATCTCGATCAATGGCAAGCCGCTGATCCAGCATGTGTATGAACAGGCTGCGGCCTGCAAGTCGGTCTCGGACGTTCTGGTGGCGACGGATGACGACCGCATCAAGGAGACGGTTGAACGGTTCGGAGGGCGCGTCGTCAAAGTCGACGGGAATTTCAACACTGGAACCGACCGAGTTGCTGCGGTGGCACGTATGTTCGCGGGAGAGTTCTTCGTGAACATGCAGGGTGACGAAATCCCGCTCAACCCGCAGCTATTGGCCGATCTTATTGATCCGTTTATCAGGAGCGGAGCCGAAATCGGCACGCTGAAACGGGTACTAGATACAACGGAAGAACTGCACAATCCGGCCGTGGTCAAAGTCGTCACCGACTCCCGTGGTTATGCGCTCTATTTTTCAAGAGCGCCGATTCCGTTTGTTCGTGACGACCCTGACCGCCGCGCCATGGGCGGATTGCACTACATCCATCTGGGCGTCTACATGTTTACGAAAGAGACGCTGCTGAAATATACCGCGTTGCCGGCCAGTCCATTGGAAGAAGCCGAAAAGTTGGAACAGCTGCGGGCGTTGGAGAACGGTATGCGCATCAGAGTCTGGGAAACCAGACACGCATCCCTTCGGGTTGATCAGCCGAAAGATGTGCCGGGTGTTGCCGAGAAGCTGCAGCAATTCAACGTCCTCAAGCGTGAGCTCAGGGGGGCGGTGTGGGCCCGATGAGAAGGTCATGCGGATCAGAATTGTCAGAGCTCAGATGGTGGAGGCAGCCATGAGCAAGTTTATATTTGTCACGGGCGGAGTCGTGTCGTCGCTGGGAAAGGGATTGGCCTCGGCGTCTATCGGGAATCTCCTCGAAAGCCGCGGCTTGAAGATCACGTTTCTGAAGCTGGACCCCTACATCAACGTGGATCCCGGCACGATGAATCCCTATCAGCACGGTGAAGTCTATGTGACGGACGACGGGGCTGAAACGGATCTTGACCTCGGGCATTATGAGCGATTCACCTCGTTATCGCTGACGAAAGAGAGTAATTACACGACCGGTCGAATCTATCACTCGGTCATCACGAAAGAGCGTCGTGGGGATTATCTTGGTGGAACGGTCCAGGTCGTCCCGCATGTGACGGATGAGATCAAACAGGCGATCATGCGCATCTCCAAAGGAGTCGATGTTACGATCGTCGAGATCGGCGGCACGGTCGGCGACATTGAAAGCTTACCGTTTCTCGAGGCCATTAGGCAGATGCCGTACGACGTCGGGCGCGATAATGTGTTGTATGTCCACTTGACCCTTGTGCCCTACATCGGGGCGGCCGGTGAATTGAAGACCAAGCCGACGCAACATTCAGTCAACAAGCTTCGTGAGATCGGTATTCAGCCCCATATCCTCTTGTGCCGCACCGACCGGTATATTCCCCCGGAGCTCAAGGGCAAGATTGCTATGTTCTGTAATGTGGATAAGGATGCGGTACCATCATGCGCATTTCCAAGGGCATGGACGTCACGATCGTCGAAATCGGCGGTACGGTGGGCGACATTGAAAGCCTGCCGTTTCTCGAAGCGATCCGGCAAATGCCCTACGACGTGGGGCGCGACAATGTCCTGTATGTCCATCTGACGTTGGTTCCCTATATCGGCGCCGCTGGAGAATTGAAGACCAAGCCGACGCAACATTCGGTCAACAAGCTTCGTGAGATCGGCATTCAGCCGAATATTCTCCTGTGCCGTACCGACCGCTATCTCCCCCCTGAACTCAAGGGCAAGATCGCCATGTTCTGCAACGTGGAGAAAGATGCCGTCGTCACGGCGAAAGACGTCGATACGATTTACGAAGTGCCGATCGTCTTCCGGAAGGAAGGGTTGGACGAACTGATCGTGCGGCAACTGCACTTGGATGCGGGGCAGCCGAATTTGCGTGAATGGGACGCGATGGTGCAAAAAATCAAGCGGCCCAAGCATGAAATTTCCGTGGCGCTGGTCGGAAAATATGCCGGGCTCAAGGAGTGTTATAAAAGCCTTGGCGAGGCTCTGGTGCACGGGGGGATCGACCATGAGACCAAGGTGAATGTCAGCTGGATCGAATCAGAGGATATCGAGCGGCAGGGGACCGAGCGGATCTTGCGCGAAGCCGACGGGATTCTGATTCCGGGCGGGTTCGGAGCGCGGGGGATCGAAGGGAAGATCGCCACGATCCGATTTGCGCGGGAGCGGCAGGTGCCGTTTCTCGGACTGTGTCTGGGCATGCAGTGTGCGACAATCGAATTCGCCCGTCACGTTGCAGGGTTAGCCGGAGCCAACAGCTCGGAGTTCGACGAGTCCTCGCCCCATCCTGTTATCCATCTGATGCCCGATCAGCACGGTGTGACCGAGAAAGGCGGCACCATGCGGCTCGGGTCGTATCTGTGCAGGCTCGGTGAAGGCACGCTCGCCCAGAAAATGTACGGGGTGAGCGAGGTCCGTGAACGCCACCGGCATCGTTTTGAATTCAACAATGCGTATCGTGAGCAGCTGACGGCCAAGGGTCTGGTGTTGAGTGGACTGTCTCCGGACGGCCGGTTGGTCGAGATCGTGGAACTCAAGGATCATCCCTGGTTCCTGGGCACCCAGTTTCATCCGGAGTACAGCTCCCGCCCGCACCGGCCCCACCCGCTGTTCAGCGGGTTTGTCGGGGCGGCGCTGCGGAAAAAGTTGGGGCATTAAGCGAATCAAGAACTATGGTACAGCTTGTTGACATCGGCTCCTTCAAAGTCGGCCAAGGGCAGCCGCCGTTTTTAATTGCCGGCCCCTGTGTGATTGAGAACGAGCAATTGGTCATCGAGACGGCGGGGCGGATTGCAGAAATCGCGAAATCGCTCAATATGCCGTATGTGTTCAAGTCGTCATTCGACAAGGCGAACCGAACATCGATCACGTCATTCCGTGGTCCAGGCATCCGGCAAGGGCTTAACATCCTGGCCAAAGTAAAGGCGCAGATCGGAATCCCCGTACTGACCGACGTGCATACGGAAGCGCAGGCGACGGAAGCGGGCACGGTGGTGGATGTGCTCCAAATTCCGGCCTTTCTGTGCCGGCAGACGGACCTGTTGATGGCAGCGGCGAATACCGGGAAGGTCGTGAACGTGAAAAAAGGCCAGTTTCTTTCGCCAGCGGAGATGAGTAATGCCGTTAAGAAAGTTGAGGAGTGCGGCAGCCGGCGGATTGTCCTGACCGAGCGAGGCTCGTCGTTCGGGTACAATAATCTGGTCGTGGACATGCGGTCGTTTCCGATCATGCGGAGTTTGGGGTATCCCGTCGTGTTCGACGCGACTCATAGTGTGCAGTTGCCGGGCGGCGGAGGCACCAAGTCGAGCGGGCAGCGGGAGTTCGTCGAGCCGCTGGCTTGTGCGGCGGCCGGTGCCGGCGTCGACGGATTTTTCATGGAAGTCCATCCGAATCCCGATGAGGCTTTGTCTGATGGGCCGAACATGGTACCCTTGCACCAATTGAAATCATTGCTCGAACGGATTTTGCGCATATGCGACGCGGCAAAACAGAAAAGATGAAGCTCTCCGTTCCGTCATCGCCCAAGACCGTCAAGGGGCTGGACAGTCTCAACGACGGAAAGCGCGTCCTTGAAATCGAAGCACGTGCGGTCCTTGCCTTGATCGACCGCCTGGATGAGAAATTCTCCAAGGCGGTGGACCTGCTGGTCCGGTGCAAGGGGAAAGTGGTCGTGTCGGGGATGGGCAAGTCCGGCCTGATCGGGCAGAAGATTGCCGCGACACTTGCCAGCACCGGCACGTCGTCGTTTTTTCTTCATCCCGCCGAAGGGGTGCATGGCGATCTCGGCATGTTGGCCCGCCGCGATTTGCTGATCGCGATCTCCAACAGCGGAGAGACGCAGGAATTGTTGCAACTGCTTCCGTATGTAGAGCGGATGGGCATCCCGGTGATCGCCCTGACGGGACGGATGGATTCCACGCTGGCGAAGCATGCCAACATCACCCTGGACGTGTCGGTTGCGGAAGAGGCCTGTCCATTGGGGCTGGCGCCGACTGCGAGTACGACAGCAGTGCTGGCACTCGGCGACGCCTTGGCGGTGGCCTTGCTGCAGAAGCGAGGGTTCAAGGAAGAGGATTTTGCCTTGTTCCATCCCGGCGGGACCTTGGGACGCCGGCTGTTGGTGAAAGTGAAAGACCTCATGCATGCGGGACCGGAAATTCCGATGGTGTCGGAAACCGTCGGTGGCATGGCGGCGATGCTCGAAATGACCGCCAAGAAGCTCGGGATGACGACGGTGGTCGATCAGGACGGAAATCTGGTGGGCGTCATTACGGACGGGGATGTCCGCCGATTCATCCAACGAGGGACGGATTTGGCGGCCGCCACGGCGAAAGAGCTCGCGACGCCACACTCCAAGACCATCGGTCCGGATGATCTGGCGGCAAAAGCCGTGGAAATGATGGAACGGTTTTCGATTACGACGCTGGTGGTGACTGAAGATGGCCGGACTATTTTAGGTGTGGTCCATCTGCATGGTCATCGGGATTGGCCGGGATTGAATCGACTCATGATCGAGTTCTTCACCCATTCTGAACGATTTCAGTAATGATCCTGCCGCGTCTGTGCTCACGCACTTGCGGGCAGACAATCATCGATTCGGTGTGACACATGGATAGTCACGGACTCATCGCACTACTCGCGGTCGCCGGGTACCTCTTGGGCGGGGTGCCGTTCGGCATTGTGATTTCCAAGGCGATGGGTTTGCCGGACCCACGCACGGTCGGCAGCAAGAACGTCGGCTTTACAAACGTGCTGCGCGTATCCGGCAAGAAGGCCGGCATTCTCACCTTGATTGGCGACATGGGGAAGGGGTGGGTGATGGGGTTTGCGGCGGCGCAGCTGCTGCAAGCCGAATGGGCGATACTGATAGTCGCGCTCGCGCCGTTTCTCGGCCATCTCTTTTCGCCGTTTCTTGGTTTCAAAGGCGGGAAGGGCGTAGCGACGGCGCTCGGCTCCGTCCTCGGCGTGGCGCCGCTGATCGGGCTGTTCCTGCTGCTGGGGTGGATCGGAGCGGTGGCTCTCTGGCGCTATTCTTCCGGCGGCGCACTGACTGCGTTCGGACTCTTTCCGATCATTGCCGCGCTGGCTCGACCAACCGGTCCGTTCATTCTGTTCTCTCTCATTGTGACCGGGCTGATTGTGATTAAGCATAAGGGGAACATTGAGCGGCTGTGGAAGGGGACGGAAAGTCGGATCGGGCAGCGCGGCTGATCCTCTGTGCTCGCCCACCGCGCACGCAAGACTTCAATTGGATGAATCAGATCAGGCGGTGCTCGGTGGATGCGCGCACGTAAGGACCAGGCCGCACTGCCTTCAGGGAGAGGAGAGAGAAGATGTCTGCAGTGCGCGCAATTCTGGATTCAACCAGCCCGCCATTCTAAGTCAAAAGGATCACACTTGAGACATGGGAGCGAGGCCGAGGGCGTTCTAAGGCCGTTTTCGTTGACTCTATTCCGACCCCTTCATATAATGCGGCTCGCTGGTGGTTTCCCTTGTCTGACAGGCACTTATGCGTTTTTCGTCCAAGGTTCGCGTGGCTGAAAAGCTGGCTCAATTGCAAGCCGGTTTCCGCCATGCTTTCGCTGTCCGACCTGAATCTCAGCCCCTCTCTATTGACGATGTCGAACTTATGGAGCGTGTCGCTGATGTCATTGTGAAACGTGGCATGGCGGCACCGGCGACGGTGTTCCTGGAATCGATGGGGCCGATGAATTTTCTGGGAAGCCAGGCGCTGCATTTTTTCACCCCGATCATCGAGTGCGCCTTCAACGTCAAGGAAGTCGAGCAGGTGGCCCGGTTGCTCGAACGCCGTGATTCCATTCCCCGACTGATCGCCATTATCGAAGCCAAGTCTGCTCCCCGCGCTCCACAAGGAGCGCCGGCGCGATGAGCCACTCGCGTGAAGAGTATCTCGTGAAGCGTGTCGCGTTTTTCGTGCGAGACGCGCGGGAGTGGCGAGAAAAGCGGGATTGGTCGGAAGCTTCATTTGTCCGAGTCGCGCATGTCGCGCCTTTCTCGCACATGTCTTGCGAACGACGAGATGCGAGATACGAGATACGTGGTCAGGTGCCGTGCTGATGGCCACGCAGGAGCCAGGCAAGACAGCCACCCCACTGAATGTGATCGTCGCCACCGACTGCGGCAGCACAACGACCAAAGCCATTCTCATCGAAAAGGTCGGAGACGAGTACCGCCAGACCTATCGCGGTGAAGCGCCGACGACGGTCGAAGCGCCGTTCGAAGATGTGACGCGCGGCGTGCTGAATGCCATTGCCGAGATCGAAGAACTATCCGGGCGCAAGATTCTCGACGGCGATAAGATCATCACGCCCTGCCGGGATGCCAAGACCGGCGTCGATATCTACATCTCTACCAGCAGCGCGGGCGGCGGCTTGCAGATGATGGTGACAGGTGTGGTGCAGAATATGACGGGCGAGAGCGCGCAGCGTGCGGCTCTGGGCGCCGGGGCCATCGTGATCGATGTGCTGGCTTCCAACGACGGGCGTTTGCCGCACGAGAAGATCGAACGCATCAGGACGATGCGGCCGGATATGATTTTGATGTCCGGCGGTACAGACGGCGGCGCGGTGACGCACGTGGTGGAAATGGCCGAGTATATTGCC
>JABMDG010000079.1:5153-14073 GCA_015904045.1 Nitrospira sp. | reverse complement strand
TGGCACGCGATCCGCGTACAACGGATCAATTTTCTCCACCTCGACAAAGGCCGATTGGCGGTGTATGTGGATGGCGCTCAAGTCGCGGCGGTGGAGGACGTGGTGTTGCCGCAGGAGGGGCAGGTCGGCATGATCGCGATCGGGTCCTCTGAGGCCTATTTCGATGGTCTTCATGTGTTGGATTTAGTCTCGAACCGGACATTCTCGAAACCAGCAGCGTACTAGCAACACGGGGTCCGTCAGTCGCAGACTACCGGTGACGAAAGGAATGCGTGGGAAGCAGAGTCCTATTGGGAGACCGACCGGAATCGATTCGTCTGGCGGCAGAGATCATCAGGGCAGGAGGGCTCGTCGCCTTTCCGACGGAAACCGTATATGGACTCGGTTGTGATGCGCTGAATCCTGACGCGGCGGCAAGGGTCTTTGAAGCCAAACAGCGTCCAACCTTCGATCCTCTGATCGTTCACCTGGCTGATCCAGCAATGATAGAGACGGTAGCAACATCTGTGTCACCGTTGGCACAGCGGCTCATGGATGCATTCTGGCCCGGCCCGCTGACATTGATTTTGCCGAAACATCTGTCCGTGCCCGATCTCGTCACTGCGGGGTTGCCAACAGTGGCGGTCCGGATTCCCGACCACTCCGTTGCCCGGGCCTTGATTCGAGAAGCTAGAGCGCCGGTCGCGGCTCCCAGCGCTAATCCATTCGGTTACGTCAGCCCGACGACCGCGCAGCATGTCAGCGATGGACTTGGTGACCGGACCGACCTGATTCTCGATGGAGGGCCCTGTCCGCTTGGAGTGGAATCGACCATTCTGTCGCTGGCCGGAGCGAGGCCGGAGTTGTTAAGACCCGGCAGTGTGACGCTTGAGGCGATTCAGATGGTCATCGGTCCGGTAGATCGAGCCACATCGTCTCAGGAGACAGCCCACGTGCCTGGACAATCGCCGCGCCACTATGCGACGCGCACGCCGGTGACGGTGTTACCGGCGCCAGGAGTATGGCCCGTCCTTCGAGGCTGTGAGCGGGTGGGATTGTTGGCCATGTCTGAGCCGCGTGATTTGGCCGGACAGTTTCACGCGATCGAAGTGCTGTCCCCGTCCGGAGATCTTCGGGAAGCCGCTCGGCATCTTTTTGCGATGTTGCGGAAGCTGGATGCGCTGGGTCTTGACCGCATTTATGCCGAACCCTGTGCGGAGCAGGGGCTCGGACTCGCCATCATGGATCGGTTGCGGCGCTGCGCGACTCCCTCCTGATGGGATCCTGGATCATCGGGCCAAGGTAGTTCACTGACACATTCTCTGCACGCGGGATCGTTACTCTTTCACCATCACGGTTATTGTGATGGGCTCCAAGGGGTTGTCAGCCTGATCGCGTGCGGCGGCGGCGATCTTGTCGATGACGTCGATTCCCCGAACGACTTCTCCGAATACGGTATAGCGCCGATCCAGCCCGCTGTTCTCCCCAACGCAGATAAAGAATTGCGAGCCGTTGTCGTTGAAGTCGCGGGTGCTGTTGCTTTCGCGCGGCATCTTGGCCATGGAAACGGCGCCGCGTTTATGTGGACGATCGTTCGGCTCCGGGGGAAGAAAGTAGCCGGGACCTCCGGTGCCGTGGAGCGAGCGATCCGGCTGCTTGCTCAGAGGATCGCCTCCTTGAATAAGGAAGCCCGGTACAACGCGATGGAAAGTCGTGCCGTCGAAAAATCCCATCTTGGCGAGACGTACAAAGTTTTCGACGTGGCGTGGTGCGTCGTCGGGATAGAAGCGAATGGCGATGTCGCCGAACTTCGTCACGATCGTGGCACGGGGATCTTTCTTCTGAAACTGGGTGGCCATGGCGTGCACTCTAGCAACGATGCCTTTGGAGTGGCAAGCCCGGCCAATTACCAGTCACGATGACTGAGGGCTGAGACTTGTCTCGCCCCGGCACTCAGTCCTCAAGGCTCAGTCCTTTGAAGCAAGACCTCGGCCTGGATCTATGTTGAGCCACAGGATACCGCCGATAAATGCAATGAAGGCCGCGGTTGCCAAGGAGACCGGCCAGCCCCACTGATCCGCGATCCAGGGAGTGATGGTAGGAGAGACCGCTCCTCCGATGTTCGCTCCCATATTCATCAAGCCTGAAAGGCTACCGGCGTGGGTTCGAGACAGGTCGCTGGCGGAGGACCAGTAGGCTCCCACAGAGAAGTAGAGCCATCCCGCGCCGAGCGACAGGCTGGCAATGGCGAGATAAGCCGATTCCATTAAGGCGCCGAGCGCGATAAACCCTGAGGCTAGCACCATCCCTGCCAGGCCGATGAACCGTCGTCCGTGGGTCAGTCCAAATCGAAGGGCAAGACGGTCTGTAGCCCATCCCCCGAGCGGACAGGAGACGAGGATGGCAAGAAATGGCGCAGCGGCAAAGTATCCACCGCGTAACACATTAAATCCCCGCACATTCACGAGATACAGATAGAACCAGGACATGTAGACGTATGCGACATAACCCAGACAGGCATAACTCAGCACCAGCCACCAGACCGTTGGCGTGTTGCGCAAGGCGGTCCATGGGATTGCAGACGAAGAAGCTGAGGCATTGTCTGGAGCGTCACTGTGGCGTTGGGCACGTTCCCAGGGGTGGTCGGCCGGACGATTCCTGGCGAATAACCACCAGATGAGTGCCAATACTAGACCAAGAGCCGCCGCAAGATAAAAAGCGCTCTGCCAGCCGTAGTTCACCATAATCCAAGCGGTGATGGGTGGGGTGATGGCCGAGCCAACGCCGATCCCCCCAATGGCAATGCCGATGCCCAATCCCCGTTCATGGGCGGGGAGCCAATCAGTCACGGCACGGTTGAAGGTCGGCAGTGCCACTGCTTCGCCAATGCCGAGGAGAAAACGGGTCAGCGCCAGCGCACCGACGATGCCCACCGCACCGACGAGTGGCGAAGTGGCGGCTATGGCCGTGAGCGCGGTGAAACAGGACCACCAGAGTAAGCCGATGGTCAGCACGACTCGCGCACCCCATCGATCACCCAACCATCCCCCCGGGATTTGGAATAATGCATACCCGATGACGAAGGCGGAAAAGACAAACCCCATCTGCTGATCGGTGAGGCCGAGCGCCGGCATCATCTGGCGGGCCGTAACCGAAATGTTGACGCGATCAATGTAGGTGACGACGCTGATGGCGCAGAGAAGACCAAGAATCAGCCAACGAGTGCGAGGAGGATCGGATGACGGTGGGTGAACTGAAGGGGCCGTTTCGGTCAAGTTTGCAAGGAGAAGAACGGCCGCCTTTCCGTTAAAAAGGCGGCCGCGCAGAGGCTATTTCTGGCTGTTCTCTTTGTGAACGATTTCCAGCAACTCCACTTCGAAGATGAGCGTGGCCCCCGGCTTGATCACCGGAGGCATGCCGCGCTCCCCATACGCCAGGTTCGCTGGGCAGACTAAGCGACTCTTGCCACCGACCTTGATTTGTTGAAGACCTTCAGTCCAGCACTTGATCACTTGGTCGAGCGGAAACGTCGCGGGGTCGCGCTTGAGCGAACTATCGAAGACCGTTCCATCGACCAAGGTCCCGTGGTAGTGCACCTTCACCGTATCGGTGGCCTTGGGAGGTGCGCCTGTCCCAGGCTTGATGGGAGTGATGATAATGCCAGACTCAGTCTTGGTCGAGCCTTTTTCGGCTGCGGCTTTTGCGGCGAATGCAGCCCCGGCTTTGTTCTCGATCTCAGCCGAGGCGGTTAAGCGGGCCTGCTGAAACTGTTGAATTTTAGGGCCGTAGGTCTGGAGATCAACTTTCGGGGTGCGCTTCAAGACCCCGTCGGTCATGCCGTTTCTGACCATATCAAGTTCAGTCTCGTTCAGGGAAAACGTAGCAAGCGATTGGCTGATGGCCAGCCCCAGAGCATAGAGGGTCTTCTGCTCTTCCGTTCCAGGTTCTTGTGAGGCAGCCGTCGCCGGCGTGGCGATCAGGAGGAGTGAGGCTCCCACACTGAGGATGAATGTACGCATCGAAGATCCTTTCTTGAAAATGGGAGACACGAAAACTGTGTTGTCCGCATGCGGAAAACCACACATGTGGCACCGTGCGGGTGTGGGTACAATACGATACAAAGGCAGATCCCACAAGAAAAATCTCCTGCCACTGAGTAACCGCTTGGAGCCGTGGTGGTTCAAATCGGCGAAACGCCGGGCGGAGAGGGAGGGATTTGAACCCTCGGTAGAGATTTTGTCCCTACGACGGTTTAGCAAACCGTTGCCTTCGGCCACTCGGCCACCTCTCCACGTCACTATGCTTGGATTGGACCACGTCCGCAGTTGCGGCGGACAACGTCGTGAGGTGGGATCACCGCCGACGAGGCGTGATCTTACCTCAGCCTCTAGGGAAGGCACAAGGGATCGGGACATATGCAGGAACTATATTATGACGAAGCAGGCAACTCGTGACGTCTCCATTGAGAGCGGTGTGCGTCATTAATGGGCGATGGAGGGGAGGATTCAGAAAATGGCGGGACACTCTGCTCGTTGAAGGGGGATTGATCCTCAGGGTCGGTGTGGGTGCCACTAATCTTGATGAGAGGGATCGAATAACGCAATTCGACATCACTTGGACGCACAACGCCGCTGAGGGCAAGCATTTGTAGTGCTTTCCGTGTTTGCTGTCTGTGTATTCGTCGGGTACGCCAGGCCGTAAATGACATTGAACGTGTCCTCCTTTCCGGTGGCATCACATCCATAAGATTTGGCCAAGGTCTTCGTCGAATCTTCGCGGATGGTGACAGTGGGAACATCGAGCAAAAATCCCTGACTCGTCCGTGGTGGATGCTGTCCGGAGTACGAGTTGATAGGTGTGCCCGCCACAGAACGGGCAGGGCTTCCCATGCACTTCTCGTCTGATGGCCCCGATCTTACCGAGCTGCTTCTGCATGGTTCGCTTCTCCTTGCTAGAGAGTCCAGACTGTCCAGAGTCAGCAGGTGACAGAATACCCTTTAGGCGTGAGCTCTGAATATACCGTTGAGGTAGCAGCAGCTAGACGAAAGAGGGATACCGAATTTAGGGATGGCCGATCAGGCGGTTTTATAAAACTGGTCAGAACCGAATAAGAATCTGTTGGCTGGTACGCTGTCCGCGGGAGGAGGATCGCTGTAACGACTTGAACTGATTGAGTCGGGCCTGATTCTCCGGGGAAACGGATAACAGATCGGCTTTGAGCCAGTGGCTTTCGATCCATTCAACTTCGGCCAAATCGACGGCAATGTGGGCGTCTTCATCGGGCAGCCACAAGCGAATCTTCACATAATCGCCTGTCCTGAGTTTGTCAGGCGCGGACAGTTCCCGGTCCGGCGCCGCCATATCATAGAGGCATCCTTCTCCTTCCAGTCCAGCGCGTCCCCGGTTCAGAATGCAATTGATGATCATCCGAGAGAGCGGCGCGGTGGGCATGTACTTTCCTCTCGTTGGAAGTATCGTCAGATCGAGCGGAGGATAGTATAATTCGTGGGACGTTTTCCACTCCCCAAGACAGGTAGCAGCCCCACCGAAAGTGGTATTACTGGAATGTAAATAGTTCAGTTGGGGCAGGAACGACTTACCAAAGCCCCGCTTCTCCTTCCGGACAAGTTTTTGATGGGGGGAGCACTTGATAGGGCGAAGTGTCAGACTTGGGATCCGGTGCATCTTCAGAGAGCCTTGTAAATACGAGAGTTTCATCCGTTGTCTTATCGGCATCGGTTCGTAGGACTCCCTCCCGGTTCAAAATCTTTACTGCGTTGGTTCGAGCGACGATAGGGGGATATTCCCGAAACTGGTCTGCCGCGACAAACGGTACTTGAATAGTTACCGTGCGTCGGTCCACGTAGATGAATTGGCGAAGTTGATCATCGATCGGGGTTTTCAAACTGAGGACGAGGGAGGACCCAGCGGCAATGGCGGGAATGGAAATGAGATAAAAGCGGCGGGCGTCTCGCGCAGGCGTTTCCATGTGGCCTGTCGCGTCGATATGTGGTGCCGTCAATAGTTGGGTAGCCTGACTCAGGGCGGGCGATCTGACACCGATGCGGAGGTTGGTAATGTTCTGATCTGATGGATTTTCCAGTAGTAATTTGAGGACGACCCAGGATTGTGCAAGAGGGGGAATAGTGCGTTCCTTGGGTAATGGTTCCTCAATCTTCCGGAGGCTGCAATTCGTCACGAGGTTTCGCTTTTCAAAAAAATACCGTGTGGTCTTCCCATCTGAGAGGGCTGCACGTTCATCGGTATAGAATGCCACTCCCACATTGAGAATGGTGGGTCTGAACCAGGCTACGACTGTCGGGAGAACAAACGGCACGACTACGGCAAACAGCCCCAGTATGATGACCTTATTGAGCCAGCTTTGCCGCCAAAACCACTGCCAGCATTTCCGCAAGACGTCCATGCAACTATGCTCCTAGAGGGGTCGGCAGGATCGTACGCTACCGTGAGGAGCTACGACAAGAATAGTCGCAGAGAACGTGGAATATGGCGGAGGGGGCGAGATTTGAACTCGCGGATGAGTTACCCCATCTCCGGTTTTCAAGACCGGTCCGTTCGGCCGCTCCGGCACCCCTCCATACCAACCTTCGGTTGACCTGCTCGCTAATTATCGCTGTATCGTATTTGAAGCGAGCGGATAAACACCATCGAATGCATTCTTGCCCTGAGCCGAAGTAACCCAACCTTCGGTGAACCCGCAGGTCACTCTTTCACAATGCGTTCCTTCCCTCCCATGTACTCCTGCGCCTGCTCGATCTGCGCGGCAGTCATGTGTGCGCGCAGCTGGTCCCGGCGCGTCAAGGCTGCCTTGCCGTCATCGCCGGGTAACATCGCACCAGCCAGGTCATACCACATGAACGCGCGAACCAGGTCTTTCCGGACGCCCCGGCCCCGTTCGTACATCAGGCCCAGATTGTTCTGGGGGCCAACGTAGCCCTGCGCCGCCGCCTTCCGAAACCACGTCAGGGCCGTTGGGTAGTCCTGCCGGACGCCTCGTCCTTTTTCATGCATCAAGCCCAGATAGAACTGAGCCGATGCGACGCCCTGCTCCGCCAGGGGACCGAAGAGGCGGGCCGCCTGTGTATACTCACCACGCTCATACGAAAATTCCGCCTCCTCAAGAGACTCTGCCGCTGCAACGGACGGTAGACCTGTGCCTGCCGCACTGGTCAGAACTAAAAGTACTGCACAGAAAACATGCCACATCGATCACCAGCCTTTCACCAACATTGTTACACCACAGGGGGCTGAAATCTGCTTTTAGGACAATCTCCGTCGCCTCCCGGGCTGGTTCGGGCGAAGCACGACGCGGCACGGTTCACACTCACAGACGACGATGCAGGCACCGCTTGGCAGCTCCGTTTCTGTCCCCTCACCACACTGCTGTAAGAAGTGTACTGCAAAGTCGGAGGTCAATCCAACATTCCTGAGATGACCTGAGCGCAGCGAGGCGGAGGAGGGAAGGCATCGGAGTGTCAGGTGTTAAGACGCGATCGGGGAAATTCAGAATGTCCCCTTTGTCATCCTCAAACGGAGCGTATCGGCAGATGATAAACTTGTCGGGCTCGATGATCTCATGTGCTGATGGAAGGAGACACAGCACAGTGTTTCGGCCGTTGCCGTTCTGGCCTAGTCATAGATGCGTTCCCCACGTTTGAGCCAGATCCCCCAGAGTATGGAGTAGGCGTGGACCGCTTCCGTTTCAGTGCCCTCGCTGGTCACCACGGGATGTCCAGTATTGACCCAATCGAATATGCCGCCATAGACATTGACCACATTGGTATAGCCTCGCCGGTGCAGTTGCTCCGCGATGCGTTCACTGCGATATCCCACGGAACAATACACCGCTATCGGTGACTGTGGATCGATGCCAGCCAACCGATCCAGCGAAAAATCCTCGTAGCCTACCCGGGTGGCCCCTGGAATATGACTCACGTTGAATTCCCGGGATGAGCGTGCATCGAGTATCTGAAAGGGCCCTGAGGCAAGTCTGGTTACCGATATTTCCGGCACACTGTGCGAGATGAGAGTGGAGAGCAGTAGGTCATAGGCCGTGTCGTTCACATGCGTCGGCGCCTGCAGGTTTCGTCCCCCGATGAAGAGGACTATTGCCAGCCCGACCAATCCGATTATCAGTAGGTATCGCATCTGGAACCGTCTGGAGCGAGAAGGCGTGCCCCCCAAGCCGCTACGAGTCCACATTATTCACGGCAGTTTGTGACGATACAATCAAGGTACCATGCGAGACGGGCACGCGGAGCCTCCAGGGACGCTGATTTATCCCAGGCTGCCGAGCCGTGATTGTACGATACTGACCGCGGCGATGGCGGCGGTTTCCGCCCGGAGGATGTGTGGACCGAGGGTAATCGATAGGATGCCCGCTTGCTCAGCTTGTTCTCTTTCTTCCCTGCTCCAGCCTCCCTCCGGTCCGATCAACATCAGCACGGAGCCGGTCACGTCTTGCGGCAGTTCGACTGTTCGCACACTCGCCCCGTCCAGCCGCTCGGCAAGCATGAGGGTCGCCGTGCCGGTCTCGCGGCTTTTCAAAAGTGTTGCAAGAGATTGTGGCCGGACGATCGTCGGCAGGCGCCACTGTTCGGACTGCTGCGCCGCTTCCAGGGCGATGCGGTGCCACCGGGCGATCTGCGAGTCGATGCGATCGGCTTTGAGCTGTACCACACTGTGCCTGCTTTGAACCGGTACGAGCTCATCCACACCCAGCTCAGTAGCTTTCTGAATCACCCAGTCCATCTTTTCGCCCTTGAGCAGCGATTGGCCGAGGATCAGGCGGGGAGAGTGGCGGGGCGGCTCCTGGACCGTATCGAGAATGCGCCCGGTGATGGCCTGTTTGGACACGTCGGTGATTTCGGCACGGTACCGATGGCTCGCTCCGTCACCGAACTGAACGATTTCGCCGACG
>JABMDG010000079.1:0-5053 GCA_015904045.1 Nitrospira sp. | reverse complement strand
GAGAAGCCTCCCTTTTCAGCCGTGGTTTGGGTGGCCACCGAGATCTTCTTCATGTATTCATCGACGAGCTCTTTCTGTTTCTTCTGTAGCTCCTGATTGAACTCCTGCGCGCGTTTTTGGTAGTCCTGAATTTTTGCCCGGAACTGCGTTTCCTTGTCTTTTTTCTCCGCCTCGCTAAGCTTGGGGAGCTGGTCCTTGAGCTGTTTCTCGTAATTGCGCAGCTCTTCTTCATCCTTGGCCAGTAGTTTTTGTCTGATGGACACATATTCTTTCAATCCCTCAAGCGCTTTCTTTCCGGCCTTTGACTTTTCCAGGACGGACTGGGGATCCACCACGCCCATCTTGAACGGCTCAGAGGCCTGGCTGGTTAGTGCAAGTGTCAAGAATGCCAGAGCCGACAGCCCCATGGCGCACAGTGTTCGCACAACCAAATTTCGCATGAAAACTCCTTGCAAAAGAGAGTGTATCGATTGCTGGAGGATAGCCAGGCGGTTGAGGCCTGTCAAGCCAATGTCACGTGGGTATGGTGCTACCATGTATCGAAGCTGATCGACTCTACAGCCATCCCGACCTCGATGCCATGTTTCCACTTCAAGCGCCGGGCGACCGCCCGCAGGGTATGCTCATCCGCCAGCTTAGGGTCGAACGGGTCCGGCACTTTGAAGAGGATTTCTTTCTTGAGCGGCGGGTCGAATCCCAGTTCGTCCATCGCGAGTGCCAGGAAGTTCAATTGGGTGAGCCGCGATGCTTGGTTCAGGCCGAGCAGCGCAGCGTCCGGAGAAAGATCGGGAGGGCCGATTTTTTGAAAGACTTCGATGACGCCGATTTTCAGCTCCGCGCGCTGAGCGTCCGTCAGAGTGGGGAGGGTCAGCTCAACCAACAGGGCATTCGTCGCGCCTTCGAATGACGGTATTTTGAAGAGCCGACTGAGAAGTCCCATGCCACTCCAGAAACAAGCGATGACGGATACGGAATAGTCGCTGCGAGCTGCCGGTGCCAAATAACAGGGCCGTATCGGCAAATGATCGGAGGCGAGTGTACTGAAAAATGAGCTGGTTTTCTAGTCCGACAAAAGCGGGTGGCTGTTTCTCAGCGCACTTCTCCGGTTGATGGGCTCAATGGCTTCTTGTGTATCCATTGTCCCGCGGCAAGGATCCTGATCTAGTCGCATTGCTTGAACTGGGACTGCTGACAACGTCGTGCCAGCTCCTGCGCCTGCTCGATCTGCGCGGCAGTCATGTGTGAACTCAGCTGGTCTCGACGCTCCAAGGCTGCCTTCCCGTCATTGCCGGTTAGCATCACACCGGCGAGGTGATACCACATGAATGCCCGAATCAGGTCTTTCCGGACGCCCCGGCCCCGTTCGTAGATCAGGCCCAGATTGCTCTGTGGACCAGCGTAGCCCTGTGCCGCCGCCTTACGAAACCACGTCAGTGCCGTGGGGTAGTCCTGCCGGACGCCTCGTCCTCTTTCATGCATCAAGCCCAGATAGAACTGGGCCGATGCAACTCCCTGCTCCGCCAGAGGACTGAAGAGGCGGGCCGCCTGTGTATACTCACCGCGCTCATACGCGAATTCCGCCTCCTCAAGAGAGTTTGCCGCTGCAAAGGACGGTAGACTTGTGCCTGCCGCACTGGCCAGAACCAACAGTAGTACACAGAACACATGCCGCATCGATCACCGCCTTTCATCAAAATCGTTACACTGTCGGGGTCTGAAAAGGGGTCTGAAATCTGCTTTCAGGACAATCTCCGTCGCCCTCCGGGCTGGTTCAGGCGAAGCACGACGCAGCACGCTTGGCAGCTCCGTTTCTATCCCCTCACCACAGTGCTGTGAGAAGTGTACTGCAAAGTCTGAGGCCAATCCAACATTCCTGAGATGACGGAGGCGTGGATGGGGGGCGAGGAAGACATTGGAGTGTCAGACGTTAAGACGCGATTGGCGGTGCTTCCAAGGTCTTGACAGGGCCTTCATCGTAATGTGACAATTTGTCACATGCAAGACAGACAATTGAAACAGGTTCGATCCGAGCTTGGCCTGACGCAGGCGGAGCTGGCCAATAGACTCGAATGCGATCGGCGCACGATTATCCGCTATGAAGATGGAACCTGTCCCATCCCCGCGGCTGTCGAACTGGCACTCACACATCTGAATTCGTCGCACATCCCGCTGTCTGGTGTGGTCGCGGCGGGTGAACCCATAGAACCCATTCCACAGACCGAGCGCGTCGAAGTTCCGAAGAGCATGGTCGGTCGCGGCGAGACCTTCGCGCTTCGCGTGAAGGGAATTTCGATGCGGGATGATGGCATTCTCCCCGGTGATGTCGTGGTCGTCCAAAAGCAGAGCACAGCCAGGAATGGAGAGACGGTGATCGCCCTGGTCAACGGTGAGGCGACGATCAAGATCTATCATCGAAAAGCCCGAACCATCGAACTTCACCCCGCCAATGACAGCATGAAGCCCATTGTCGTGAAGGACAACGATGCCTTTCACATCGAAGGAATCGTGGTTGGAGTCATTCGTCATCTCAGGAAGTAGGTCCTCATGGACCGGCAGATTGTGTGTGTCGGCATTCCGTCCGTCGAAGTGGCTGTCGCCCGCCTCCACGATCCCACGCTCAGGACTCGACCTGTTGCGATTGCGCCCTTGAGCACGCCACGGGCGCTGCTCCGTGAAGTCTCGGCTGAGGCTGAACAGGAGGGATTAGCAGTAGGCATGGCACTCGATCACGCGCGGCGGGTCTGTCCTGCGCTCCATGTTCTGTCACCGAATCCCAAGCGAGGCCGCTACGCGGACGAGGCTTTCCTCACTGTCATTGGACGCTATGCCCCCCTGTGGGAACCGTCTCAACCCGGATCATTCGTGCTGGATGTCACCGGCACCGGGAAGCTGTTCGGGCCGGCCTGCGATGTGGGGGCAAAAGTCCAGCAGGATGTTCTGGCACGGTATCACCTCGACGGCGTCGCCGGAGTCGGGAGCAACAAGCTTGTGGCACAGACCGCGGCTTCGCTGGTCGCGCCATCTGAACTCTACGACGTGCGGCATGGTTCCGAGCGGGTTTTCATGTCCCCGTTGGCCGTGCGAACGCTCCCGGGTCTGCACCGGCCTTGCATGAAGCCGGTGCTCGAACGGCTCGACGATCTCAACCTGCTCACGTTGGGGGATGTGGCGGGGAGTCCGCTTGAAGCTTTGGAAGTCGTCCTGGGTGACTATGCCGGTCAAGTCTCCCGATGGGCGCATGGCATCGACCACCTGCCGGTCTTGCCTCCGTCGATTCAGCCGGGCCTCGACGAAGTGATTCTGTTAGAGCCGGACACTGTCGATGATCTCCTGTTGTGGGGACGGTTGCTGGATGCCCTGCAACGGCTCTGTCGTACCCTCCGCAGTCAGCGGAGGGTCTGTGGCGCGCTCTCCCTATTGATTCGGTACAGCGATCAGGTCGAAGTGACGAAGCGTGAGCGGATCACACCGGAGACCTGTTGGGAACATGACGTATCGCCTGTGCTCTGGTCGCTCTTTCAGCGATGCTTCACACGACGGATTCGATTGCAGCAGATGACGGTCAGTGCAACCGGACTGACGGCCTATGCTGAACAGATGGCCTTGTTCGATGAGCGATCTGCGGAAGAACAGCGACGGCAGGATCGAGCCAGGAAGCTCGCCGGCGCGCTTGATCAACTCCATGCCCGCTTCGGCGAGCAGGTCATCCGCTACGGGAGGAATCATTGAGTGCGATCACCGTTTGTCCACCTGCACACCCATTCGTCCTATTCGCCGATGTATGGGGTGCCGACGTTGGAAGCGCTGTGCCATGCTGTCCGCAGCCAGGGCCAAGAGGCCGTCGCCCTCACGGATACAAACGGACTGTATGGAGCGATTCGCTTTCTCGAAGTGGCACGGGCCGCAGGGCTCAAGCCGATCCTCGGCGCCGAACTGATTCACGAGTCCCATCGTGCGGTCCTGTTGGCAAGGACTCCTCTAGGCTATGCCAATCTCTGCCGGATTCTGTCGGCGCGCCATTGCGATCAGACCTTCGACTGTATCGACGCTGTTGCCCGGCATCGAGCGGGATTGACCATCGTCTCGGATGATAGCCGGGCTCTCATCGCCTGGCGCCGGGATTCGATCGAAGACCTCTATGTCGAGCTGACACCAGGGCCGGCGTTCCATGCGGCTGTGACACTCAGCCGGGAACTCAGGCTTCCATCCGTTGCCACGGCACGAGCCACCTTTCTGGAATCAACGGACTACCAGGCCCACCGGCTCCTCCGGGCGATTGCGGAGAATACGACCCTCTCGCGGCTGCGCGCCGATCAATGCGGCGCGTCGTCGCACTGGCTCATGCCGGAAGCAAGACTCGCTCGGTATTACCCGAACGAGCCGGAGGCATTGGCCAACACCGGACGGATTGCCGAATCGTGCTTCACCGGCTGGGACTTCAAGGAGACTATTTTCCCGTCGTTCCGTCAGTTGTCCACCGACTCCGCATTCGAGACGTTGAAGGCGAAGACGTACGAGGGAGCGCAATGGCGCTATGGATCAGTCCCCGCTGAGGTCCGGCAGCGGATCGAGAAGGAACTCACCGTCATTCGGGAGAAGGGCTATGCCGATTACTTCCTCGTGGTGGATGAGATTGTCAGGCAGGCCCCGCGCACATGCGGACGCGGCTCCGCCGCCGCCTCCATCGTGTCCTACTGCCTGGGGATCACGCATGTAGATCCTATTCGTCACCGGCTCCTGTTTGAACGATTCCTCAATCCCGGCCGTCACGATCCGCCTGACATCGACATCGATTTTCCGTGGGATGAACGAGCGACGATTCTCGAATGGGTCTTCACCCGCTATGGGCCACGACAGGCCGCGATGGTCGCCAATCAGAACACCCTTGCCGCTCGTGCGGCCTTGCGGGAGATCGCCAAGGTCTACGGGATTCCATCCGCCGAGATCGGCCAGGCGCTCAACTTCTTGGAACGGCGGGCGGACTTTGTAGAGGTCCGGCCCGGGATGGCGGTTCAGGGCTGGGCCACACAGGTCTGTCAGGCTCTCAGGCTCA
>JABMDG010000078.1 GCA_015904045.1 Nitrospira sp. | reverse complement strand
TACTGCCGGAACCGGTGATGGCTGCTCTGCGCCAAAGTTATCGGCTGGTCTCCGAACCGACGGAAGGCCACATTCCTACAGATGAGGAGCACCGGGCTGGATTCGCGCAGGCAGAGGCGGTCATCTGCACGCTTGCCGATCGCATTGACGCTGCCCTGCTATCCAACGCGCCACATCTGAAAATCGTGGCCAATTACGCGGTGGGCTACAACAATATCGATCTTGCCGCCGCCCAGGCGCGTGGCATCGTCGTCACCAACACGCCCGATGTCCTCACTGCCGCCACTGCCGATTTAACCTGGGCCTTGCTGTTCGCGGTCGCCCGGCGAGTGGTGGAAGGGGACCGTTGGCTCCGCACCGGAACGTGGCCGGGCTGGGCGCCGACGCAAATGCTGGGGCACGATGTGTCAGATAAGACGCTCGGCATCATCGGCATGGGACGGATCGGCCAAGCCGTTGCGCAGCGAGCCCAGGGCTTTCGAATGCCGGTGGTGTATGCAAGCCGCCGGCCGGTCACAGCCCCTGCTGGTGTCGCCTGGATCCGTCACTCACTCGATGAGGTACTCAGGCGATCGGATTTCCTGTCGCTCCATGTCCCGCTCACTGAGACGACCTCTCATCTGATCAGTTCCCGTGAGCTGAGCCTGATGAAGCCTACCGCCATTCTGGTCAATACATCTCGTGGTTCTGTGATCGACGAAGCAGCGCTCGTGTCAGCACTTCAACGTGGAACCATTGCGGGAGCAGGCCTGGATGTTTACGAGCATGAGCCTGCGATTCACCCTGAGCTGGTAGCGATGCACAATGTCGTGCTCCTGCCACATCTTGGCTCGGCAACGCAGGAGACCCGTATCCGGATGGGGCACGTCTGCCTCGACAATATTGCAGCAGTGTTAGGTGGAAGACCGGCGCCGAATCAGGTTCGATCCGGCTAGCTCGCAAGACGGTACGAGGCGGTTGGGGAATGGCTCCGACCCTTGATTGCCGCAAGCCTTGTCGGCACATCGTGAAAAGAAGGAATGGACTGAAACGTCACCGTCGCCTTTGTCCACTCCTCCGCGGCCTCATAGAGCAGCCCTAATTCATAACGAAGAGCTTGGCCTTTTGCCCCTTGAGCGCGAGAGTCTGACAGTACTGGTTCTAGCTCTTGAATTGCCTGGAGGACATGGCCTTCCTCCTTGTAACACAGCGCCAGCAT
Source organism: Nitrospira sp. (assembly GCA_015904045.1). The sequence goes on along the minus strand of JABMDG010000078.1, from coordinate 3,026 downwards.
CAGGTGAGAATCGAGACAGAATGTGTCCCCTGTCCGTGCGATCTCGAATTCTTCCCTCGCCTCCGGGTAGAGCGCCATATTCTTATACGCGACACCCAAAGTGAAATGTGCTTCATAATCGGGCATCGGAGTTGCCGGGACCGTCGATGCGACGGCAATAGGTTGTTGACCAGCTGCGTTCTTTCCAGCCGTCACGTGCTCCGCCTCGGGCTGTCGCACCTCCGCACCGTGTGTCCCGTCGCCGTCCACCTTGGCATTCATCTGCACTGAAGCAGCATCCGTTGAAGGTGGATGTACAAACACACTCGTCGCATCCGGCTCAGCCCCTTCCAATGAAAAATTCAGTGCTTGCTCGGGCTGAGGTTGTGAGTGCACCAACCTGAAATCATCTGGCTCCGCGCCTTCAATCGAAAATGCGCTTGATCCACTTGATGCAGATTCCTGCGTCGACGATTCGACTGCAGCGATAGACGTTCCATTCATTTTTGCCGCCAGGGAAGCGACCAATTCCGGATCCGGACTGAGCAACCGAACCTTTTCAAATAGCTCTTCATGCAGACCTTCCATGCCAGGCTCAGGATGCACCAGTAACAGTTCGACTGCTCTGGCATATTGCTGAGCAGCCGCGGCATGGTTATTTTTTACCATGGGCAGCAGCGACTTCCAGCTCGGTCAATTCCTGGACAAGCTGTGCCGCCGCCGCACGTTCGGTGCTCAATTCCACTTCCAATTGCTCTGTTCGGTTAGCCGCTGCTTGCAAAACAGCCACCTCGTGACGAGCCTTTACCGACGACTCCTGCTCTACTCGCAGAGCAGCCTCGAGTTGAGACACACGCGAGGCCTGAATTTCGCTCGCCGCCATCTTCATTTCAAGCTCAGTCACTAAACGACGTTGGGCTTCCAGCAGCGCCTCTGTCTCCTTGGCTCGAGCAACCGCTACATCGAGATCGGCAATGCGCTTCGTCAAGCTTTCAGCCCTGGCCCGTTCATTCCGAAGTTGCTCTTCCGCCTCTCTAAGCCTGTTTGCAGCTTGCGGATCGGCGACCCCGGGTGTCCCGGGTACATTGATCGCTGGAGTCTGTATCGGCTTATACCCTGCGATTGGCGCTAAGACTGGCGCTGGGGTCGATGCTGGTGCCGGTCTGAGACCGATTCTTGGCGTCGACAGGGGCGGTTGAATCGGAGCCGCGGCCGGCTTGAAATCCGGCGGCGGCGCCGCTGAAGTCTGCCGTTTGGCAAGCAACTCCATCACCTTATCCTTCAATGAGGTACCCTGGAACGGCTTCTTCAGTACGCCATCGGCTCTGCAAGACTCAGCCTGCTTCGTAACCTCGTCATTCACGATGCCGGAAATAAGAAGCACTGGAATCGTTGCAATCGACGCATTGCCTCGAACAAATGCACACACCTCATAGCCGCTCTTATCAGGCATGATCACGTCGGACACAACCATATCCAGCCGGTCTTTTGCCAAACACGCAATGGCTTCCTCGCCGTTTGCGGCAAGAGTCACAGACATCCCGGCTTCCGTCAAGAGCCGTTCTGCAACTTTCCGGACTGCAATACTGTCGTCTGCTACCAACACCTTAGGCATATCTACACCCTTCTATCTTTCCTCGCATGCCGTGCACCTGCTTACCGCTGTAGACCCCTCTACTGACGAAGCGCAGAGAACAATTTGCCCCTCTGCCTTCAATCCCTACTCAATACTATGCGCGATGACGCCCCGTCTCCGCGCGTTGCCCACCCCAATACCATTCCCATCCCAGGACTTGGACGTGCGGCGAAAGAGGCGGCACTCGGCCAGCTATTCATTTCAGAACCTTATTCACGCGGGCAATATAAACACATCGAACAATTTGCTTTCAAAGAGCATCTATTTTTCGCGTATCTAACCGCCGTATCCCCATATTCTGCAATGACCCTAGTTTCGTCAATTGATACAAGTATTTTCCCCAGGTTAATTGCGGATTGCCGAAATGGGGCCCACCTGCCGTTCAACTTCCTGGAGCAACGCCTGTTGATCCACCGGCTTGGCAATACACGCATTAGCCCCGATGTCCAGCACCGCCCGGCGGTGCTTGTCGACCGATTGATTACTCATCACAATAATCGGCGTGTGTCGCGTTTGAGGATACCCTCTAAGCGCCTGCACCACCGCATAGCCATCGAATTTCGGCATCTCGATGTCGGTAATGATCAACCGATACTTTGATTCCGACGCTTTTCGTAGTCCTTCTTCTCCGTCCACTGCCGTATCAATCGAGTACCCGGCATCCTTCAGCATCCTTCCGACAAACTTACGGACGCTCAACGAGTCATCAATCAATAGGATGACCGCCCCCGCCTCCACACGCTGTTCACTCTCATCCAATCCACTCATCGAATAGACAGGCAGGCTCTGCTGTGGGGACTGCATCAGTGGGCGAGCGCCTAAACGGCCGGGGTCGAGAACAAGGATCACCCGACCTTCAGAATCGATCGTCGCCCCTCCGAAACATGAATGCACCATGAGTTTCAACGGTCCCAGTGTCTTGACCACAATTTCCTGTCGACCCAAGATTTCATCCACTACTAATCCAAGAACCCCCGCAGACGTCCGTACAATCACAACCGGCATCGCTCCCTTCACAGGTCCTGCTTCACGGCGCAGAATATGACGAAGCGAGTGCACCTCGACAAGTTCACCCTGTACATGCATGAGAGTCCGATTCTCCTTCCTCAGTAGTGCACTCTCAGCCGTAAGCATCACTTCGCGAATACTCGACAACGCAATGGCGTACCGCTCGGTTCCTGCGCGCACCAACAACGCCGTGGTGATGAGTAAGGTGAGCGGAAGACGCAAGGTGAACTTTGTGCCGGCCCCCGGCTGTGACTCGACCTCGATATGGCCGTTCATTCCTTCAACGGCTTGTTTGACTGCATCAAGCCCGACACCTCGGCCGGCCTGACCGTCGACTGCGTCGGCGGTTGAGAAGCCGGCTGAGAAGATATAGTGGAACAGATCCGCATTCGACATCCCCCGG
>JABMDG010000077.1:9700-26965 GCA_015904045.1 Nitrospira sp. | reverse complement strand
AGCCAAGACGCCCTCAGCACGGCTCCCGCTCCTCGGGATCACGATGGGAGATCCAGCCGGGATCGGACCGGAAGTGATCGCCAAGACAGTCGCCAGCCGGGGGCTGCGGAATGTCTGCCATCCGATCGTCATTGGGTCATTTCCCGTGATGGAGCGGGCAATCAAGGCATTGAAACTAAGGCTCAAGGCCCTGCGCATAGATGGTCATGAACGGCTGCCCTGGCGCGAAGGAACGGTCGCAGTGCTCGATCCGCTTGAGCAACCGCTGAAACGGTTCACACAAGGAGTGGCAACGGCGGCAACCGGTGCTGCGTCGGTCGCTTTTATCAAAAAAGGGGTTGAACTGGCACAGCTCGGTTGTATCGACGGAATCGTCACCGCACCGATCAACAAGGAAGCCATCAACATGGCCGGATGCCGTCATCCGGGGCATACGGAGCTGTTAGCCGATCTGACCCACGCAAAAGAATCCGGCATGATGATCATAGGCGGGCCGCTACGCATCATGTTTGTCACCACGCATGTGTCGATCAAGAATCTTCCCGCCCATCTTACCCAGGCTCGAGTCGAGAAAGGCATTCGACTGGCGCAAGTGGCACTCACCACACTCTTCGGCATCAAAAAGCCGAAGATCGGCATCGCGGCATTGAATCCTCATGCAGGTGAACACGGCTTGTTCGGCGACGAAGAAACCAGTGTGATTCTTCCTGCGGCGCGCAGCGCCCGGGCGCAAGGCATTCTCGCCAGCGATCCGCTGCCCGCTGACACGTTGTTCGGAAAAGCCGCCAAAGGACAGTACGACGGAGTTGTGGCCATGTACCACGATCAAGGCCTGATTCCGCTGAAGCTCGTGGCCTTCGGCACCTGTGTGAATGTAACCGTGGGATTACCGATCATCCGAACCTCGGTCGATCACGGAACCGCTTTCGACATCGTCGGGAAGGGCATCGCCGATCCCGGTAGCTTGATCGAAGCGGTCAAACTGGCCGCGAGGATCGCCAAGAACCGGCCAGCCGCCGGCTAAATGGACCGCACCGCCATGCCACAGGATGCCCTCAAAGGACTCGCCGCTGTTCAGCTACAGATTGAGGAGCTCGACAAGCTCGCAGGACAGACGATGAAAGATCTCAATACAGTCGCGGGAACGGAGCGGGTTGAGAAATGGAAAGTCGATACCGTAGCCATCCTGGCGCACGCAGTCGGACAACAGGAAGCGCACCGGTTCTCAGGGTTCCGTCCTGGGCCGTGCTTTACCAACGACCTGATCGAAGAGTTTAACGATTTGATCGACTGCTACCGAACACCGCTGGTGGCCCTGGCCAAACACCTGTCACGCGCAACGCCGTGAGCCGCTCTGAGCCACCCCCAGCCATCAAACGACTCGGCCAGAATTTCCTGATCGACCCCAATATCGTTCGGAAGATCGTCGCAGCGGCTGAATTGGGCCCGCACGATTCCGTGCTGGAAATCGGACCGGGACGCGGCATCCTCACGGAATCCCTTTGCCACGCATCCGGTCGCGTCACGGCGATCGAAATCGACCCACGGCTCCTAGCCCAGCTCTTGGAGCGCCCCGTTGCCTTGCCGAATTTAACGCTCGTACTTGGTGACGCGATGACCTATCCGCTTCAGAATCTTTCCATCGGAACCGTCGTGGTTGCCAACTTGCCTTACTATATCTCGACGCCGTTACTGTTCCGCCTGCTGGATCACCGCGACCGATTTCCACGACTCGTCCTGATGCTGCAAGACGAAGTGGCCAATCGGTTGATTGCCAAACCCGGCAGCCGCGAGTACGGTGTTCTTTCAGTCCTCGCACAATACGTCGCCGGAACCGCGAAAGCGTTCAAGGTCTCAGCGAATTGTTTCCGGCCACGACCGGAGGTTGGATCAGCCGTCGTAGTGTTGCGGATCAAGCAGGAGCGTGAACTCAGCCCAGAGGAGGAACCGGCGTTGACCCAACTGGTCAAAGCCGCCTTTGCGCACCGACGGAAGACGCTGGTGAACTCGTTGAGAGACGAGGGCTATGATCCGCAATCGGTACTAGACGCACTACGGACGCTTGAACTTGCACCCACCATTCGTGCGGAAACTCTGCCCGTCAGCCAGTTCATCGAATTGAGCCGGCGTGTCAGATTCCCTCACCCCATGCCGACTAACTCTCACGCACGACCTTTCACATGATGATTGATCGTAGGCGTTGATCCATTCCCGAGCATGGCACTTACTGCATCATGTTCCGGCTTACCACTTGCTCCCCGGATCCCAGGAACGACATCCCCCGATAATCGCGATAGAATGCCAAGACCTTCTTGACATAACTCCTGGTCTCTTTGTACGGCGGGATCTGGCGATAGCGGTCAACCTTCCGCTCTCCGGCGTTGTATGCAGCCAGCGCGAGCCGAACGTTGCCATGGAAGCGGTCGAGGAGATACCGCAAATGCCGAGCTCCTCCCGCAATATTGTCCCTCGTGTCGTACAGGTTTTGTACCCCGTGTCGAATGGCTGTCTCCGGAATAAGCTGCATGAGGCCCACGGCACCGGCCTTGGATATCACGGTGGGATTGAAGCCAGACTCAGCCTTTATGACCGCCAGCAGCAACGCCGGAGACAGCCGATACTCCTTCGCATAGTGAGTGACTGCCTCTTCTAATTCTTGATCGGATACTGAGGCATGGTATCGGCCCTTGCTGTTCCGTGAGATGACGTGTCGACCACTGGGCGTCTCAGGCGGGGTGTCAGCCAGACGAATAGTGCCGTTCGCGCTGATTCCGTAATAGATGGAGTCGCTTGCATGCGCAAGCGATATCGGTGCCGCAAGAACGATCAGGGCCAGACACGTACCTGCGCTAATGCCCCGTGGGAACACACCACAGACGCGGACCGTCCGCTTTGTCGATCCACCTGCCACCTTTGCTGTTATCGCTTGTGTTGATCCCATGTATCTTCCCCTTCCCCAACCAGATACTTGTCTTTGGTACTTTGACACCGTTCTCACTCGGGAGATGCGCCTGCTCGTGTAGCTGAATGCGCAGATTCCATGCCATCTACCCGTTCCACGGAATGATCGATTTACTTCATGATATCGATATGTTAGATAAATTTCCCTGCCCCAACTTTGGTAGGGAGATGAGAAAGGCCTTGCGGCGCGGTTTGTCTATGAGCCGCACTTTGTCGCATAGCACCTTTCGCTTGAGAACGTACCCTGGCTGGTCATTCACTTGGCTAGAGAGAAGGCCTCGTGGAGTGGTAATCTTAGACAATAAGCGGCACGAAACTCCGAGTCGCGATACCTTGAGTTGGCATTTGGGAAAGGACGTTCTGTGTTACGTAAAATCATCATCCGACCAATCGTGTCAGTGCTCTTCATTTCGCTGGGGCTTATGACCGGGTGCGCCGGAGAGTTTGTATCGTTCCACAGTGGATCAGGAGATCCCATACTTCTTGCCCGCCGGGCCTATACGTCGGACGCGTGTACCGAACGGCTCAAAGCAGATGCGGCTCGGCTCGGCGTGACGCTCCGATACGTCCATGTACGGGGCAACTTTGCCGGTCGCTCGTTGCTATGGCCCTTTGAGCAGGGATATGCTTGTGAAGCCGCTATTGGTCCGGAACAGTTGCCTATGGGAGCCTACCCCAATGGGAGAGAGCTCGTGCTCAGGGGGTTCTGATCCTAACCAACCGGTGAACCTCGTGTGTGTTACCCTGCCGATGGATTAAGAACGACAAATTCGAAAAAAATTCCCCTTTCCTTCCTCGACCTGTTGACATCACTGAATGTAGTGGAGTATTAGTCCGATACCCCACCCTGTTGTGGCATCGCACTGAGATTATTTTTCTTACAAGACATGCGAAAGGAGGTGGGACGGACGATCTGGTGGAACCTTCCTTCCGTGCCAGAAGATGATTTGACTAGATAGAACCGGTGGACCGAAGTCGCAACAGGCTGGGCAAGCGTTCACGAAATCGACACCACTGCCACGTGCCCAAATAAGACGAAGGAGCAAGAATGGAAGATCTTGTGATCGAAGACAGCGCTGCATCCGCATTGGAAATTACGTTGGGCGACTTTCTTATGTTCATCAATTGGATGAACCAGGCTGAAAAATCCCTTGATCGTGCCGAGTCTTTGCCCACGCTACCCAGTTTGGATTCAGCCAAGGTCCGCGGATGGATTCAATTGGTACAACGACTGGAAGAACGGTTCCGCCGAAGCGAGGAAAAGAAACTGGCCATGGAAGCCAATGTGATCGCGCAGGAAGCCCAACTTGGGCAGCTGCTCTCCCACCTACACGGAAATATCGCCTCTCTCTATGAAAACCTCGGACAATCGCAGAAAGCCGAAGAAGTTCGTCGGCGAGCCGAAGCATTACATTGCGGCTAACCAGCCGTGACAGCTACCTCTGGTGAGGCGGCATGAAAGGTCGCCTCGCCAGGGTTTAGCATCCTGCATCACCGCAACCCTTCCCCCTACAACAGACTTCACGCCAATTCGGCCTTGGACCAGGTCTTGCATTTCAGCAATTGTCTTGTTGAAACAGCGGCTTAAGCTATACTTGCCATTATGGCAGGATGGCGCAACATCAGATTGGCCCGATAGGCCAACGATCACTCGCATGAAACCATGCTGAAGATCTTGCTAGTCGAGGACAACGAGGTCGATGCTCATTTGACCCAAGATATCTTGGCGGAATGGAGCCTCGAGCAGTTTGATGTTGTGCAAGTCGCGCGCTTGAGCGAAGCATTCATCCAGCTTGCCAAGACCAGATTTGATGCCATCCTCTTAGACTTGTACTTCCCGGCGCCTGTACGATCGCATTATGAGCGAATTCAAACAGCGCGACTATGAAGCCGCGCTGGCCGGGTTCCGTCTATTCATCGAACTCCATGGGCGCTCTGCTCTGGCAGCCAATGCCCAATATTGGATGGGAGAGTGTCAGTATCGCATGGGACGCTACCAGGATGCGCTGAACTCCTTCTACAACGTCGTCTTATCCTACCCGCTCAGCCCAAAGCTGGCGGCTTCGACACTCAAGCTTGGCCAGACCTACGCAAAGCTTGGTGATCAGGACAACGCACGTATCATGTTCGGTCGCGTCGCCAATCAGTACCCCGACAGTGCGGAAGCGGAAATCGCCCGGAAAGCTATCGACGTAGTGGACGGCCTGAGTCATACGGACCACAGCCAATCAGAATAGGCAAGGGACCGCTGCCTGCCGTCGCACGTCGATTTGCGGATATTACTCTTCCGTTGCAAGGCCCAGAAGCGCAGTGATTTCGGGAATCGTATAGGATTTTGTCGCCCGCACTGTCACCAATTTGATTCCAGCCGCATCCAGCACCGACTCGATCACGCGTTGGCGCTCTATCTGATGAGGCCCTGGAGACAGGTCTTCGAGCTGTACCACCTGTTCCACATGCCGTGACCCCGGGTGTACCAATACAAAATCAACTCGTTTGAGGGCCATATGGTTCAACAGAGTAAATCGGGACTTCCCCATTGCTTCGACAGACACAAAAGACCAGAGCGGCACATCAGCGAACACAAGGTACCGATCCTGGGCAGCCATCTGCAGAAGATTGTAGAGGGCAATCTCAGCTTCCGTCAGCAATGGAGCGGATGCCACGGCAATCCCGGGCGGCAGCGAGAAACCGGTGGATGGGCCGGTTGACTTCTTTGATACGGAAAAGATCCTCCGGATAGCATCCATCATCGATCGTTACTTTCGCCGTCGAGGAGAACGCAGCCGAGCAAACCAACCCGGTCCGCTTGGAATGATGCAGCCCAACAGGGCCGGGTGGGCAGCTCCGGTGACGGAGGGAACATTTCCACACTGCTCCATCGCAGTTTGATAGGCCAACACCGCAAACGCGACGGCTTCGATGGCCTTGCTGTCCCACCCCTGCGATTCGAACGCGGTCACCGGGACAGGCGCAAAAACATCGGCGAGATGCTGCATGATGGCGCGATTCTTGACCCCGCCGCCGCCGACAATCACTTCGTCGATTCCACCTCGAATCCACCGTCTGGCCGAGCCGACGGCTTCGGCCGTCCACCGGCTGCACGTCGCCAAAAGATTTTCCATCGGCAGCTGCTGCGCTTGCTGCATCGCCAACAGCTCATCCAGCATCTTTGATCCGAAGACTTCCCGCCCGGTGGATTTCGGCGGAGCCTGCGACAAGTACGGATGCGCGAGAAGTTTGGCCAACAATCGTCCGTCGACCTGCCCGCGAGCGGCTGCACGCCCCTCACGATCCATTGACATGCGCCCATTCGTAATCCGAGCCATCAATCCATCCAACACCATATTGGCCGGACCGGTGTCGAACGCCATCAGACCGTCAAATCCGGATCCTCGCGGCAGGTAGGTCACATTGCTGATCCCGCCGAGATTCACAATAAGCCGCGCGCGGCGGGGATGACGGAACAGCAGCGCATGTACGCCCGGAGTCAGCGGCGCCCCCTGCCCGCCGGCAGCCATATCGCGCGGACGAAAATCCGCGACCGTAGTGACTCCCGTTCGTTCGGCAATCACGGCAGGTTCGGCGATCTGAAAGGTGGACCGAATAGCGCCGACACCCGCATCCTTGATCCCGTACGGAAGATGATGGACGGTCTGGCCATGAGAACCGATAAGATCGACATCCTTCGGGTGTAACTTCGCAGCGCGAATGGCGCCGAGCGCGGCATTGGCAAACCATTCACCCAAAAGCGCATTGAGATGGCACAATTCCGATACGGTGCCTGACACGGACGCGGATAAAATGCGTTGCCGAAGCGATCGCGGATACGGCAGTGGATAAAACGCGATCATCTTGATGCGAAGACCCGCTTTCCGAGGGTCAATTTCGACCAGCGCCGCATCGACGCCGTCACCGGACGTTCCTGACATCAACCCGACAACTTTCATGACGGAGCCATCCTTTCCCACCCCTTCAACCGGGTATCGGCTTTCGGAGGTGCTACGCTAATAGAACTTTCGCCGCCGGTCAAGCCAGACGACTCAGAGGAAAAACAGCGTGGGAAGCCGCCTGCCGCCCGTCACGTTGACATGGCAGAAACTGAGTGTTACCGTCCCCAGCCCATGTTTCCGATAGACCAAGCAAAACGATCGCCCGTTTCGATTGTCCTTTCGACCCTGCTTGTCCTATTCAGCCCGGCCTTGCCGTCTTCCGCAGAGCCCGTTCACAATCCGATCAATATAGTGGTAACCATTCCAGTCCTTAAGGATCTCGCGGAGCAAGTGGGTGGGCCTCATGTGCAGGTGAAGTCTTTGCTCAGCGGCTATGAGAATGAACATACCTACTCACCGAGGCCGACAGACTTGGTCGCAGTGCGAAAAGCCCAATTGCTGTTCGAAATCGGCACCGGTCTGGAAGTGTGGGTTGCCTCGCTGGTGAAGAATGCCGGAAGCCCGTCGCTGCGCGTCGTAACCACCTCTCAAGGCGTCGGCCTGATTCGCGACCACTCTGACCTGGATCATCATGCGCCTCGAGAGAACGGGGAAGGTGCGTCGGGCGGGAATCCCCATATCTGGCTGGACCCTGAAAACGTCGCCATCATGCTGCGCCATATCACTGCAGCCTTGATTGAGATCGACCCCGCCCATACAGAGACCTACCGGAACAACCAGGCGGCCTATCTTCAGCGATTGGACCGGCTGCGTCACGAATTGTCCGATCGGGTGAAGTCGTTATCGGATCGTCGCTTCGTCGCGCACCATCCGGCCTGGCCCTATATGGCCAGGCGATTCGGCTTCGAGATCGCCGCAACGATTCAAGTACAAACGGGCACGGAACCATCCGCCATTCAGTTGCAATCGCTGATCGCCAAAATCAGAAAAGAGCGCCTCAAAGTCGTTGTGTCGGAAATCCAACTCAGCCAAAAACTCCCCGATCTCCTGGCCAAGGAAACCAAGGCCCGGGTGGTCGTCCTGACCACCTTGCCGGGAGGCCTGCCGGGAACCGAGAGCTACCTCGACATGCTCCGCTATAATGTGCTCCAATTGGCCAACGCGTTGGAGAGCGCCTAGCGGTTTCCTTGGTCTCCAGTGGCTCCCCGTGATGAAAGGAGTGTCCGATCCCGTGCCGACAGATTTCCCCGAACCGATCATTCGGTTCGACCACGCATCATTTGGATTTTCCGATGTCATTGCGCTCAAGGATATTACACTGTCCATCGATGCCGGTGAGTTTGTCGGGGTCATCGGTCCGAATGGGTCAGGGAAAACCACCCGAGACTGATCTGGGCTTCTTTAACTTCGGAAGGAAGGCCTCCTGCCTGGAGCCGGCGTTCGGCTTCTTCCACTTTAGCCGTCGCGCGGTCAACGTCGATGTCCTCCGCCTTCTCCGCGACTTCCGCCATGATCGTGACTTTGGTGGGCGTCACTTCCGCATAGCCCCAGAGGATGGCCATATGGCTTGTTTGATCGCCCACCCGATAGCGGAGCTCTCCGATCTTCAAGGTCGAGAGAAAATGGCAGTGGCCGGGCAACACGCCGAACTCGCCTTCCGAGCCAGGCGCGATGACCTCATCCACCTGCTGGCTCAGCAGCTGTTTCTCCGGCGTCACCACTTCTAATAGAATCTTTCCCGCCATTTTCCTAGTTCTTCCTGTTCCACACTCTATCAGGGATACGCTGGCGGGTTGCTCTGAACTGCGCGCATCGAACGAGCACCGCCCTTAACTTAAAAATACGATCATCTCCGGCGTGCCGCGTTCGGCGAGCACAAGAGCACCCGCCAGCTTAGACCTTTACACCCATCTTCTCCGCCTTCGCCACCGCCTCTTCAATTGGACCGACCATGTAGAAGGCCTGCTCCGGGAGATGATCGTACTTGCCTTCGAGGATTTCCTTGAAGCTGCGCACCGTGTCCTTGAGCTTCACGTACTTGCCCGGTGCGCCGGTGAAGGCCTCGGCAACATGGAACGGCTGGGAGAGGAACCGTTGGATCTTCCTGGCGCGGGCGACGGCCATCTTGTCGTCTTCTGACAATTCGTCCATGCCGAGAATCGCGATAATATCTTGAAGGTCTTTGTAGCGCTGCAACACGGACTGCACACCGCGCGCCACTTTGTAGTGCTCCTCGCCGATGATCTGCGGATCGAGAATCCGAGAGGTCGAGTCCAAGGGATCGACCGCCGGATAAATGCCCAACTCGGCCAGCGAACGGGACAACACCGTGGTGGCGTCCAAGTGCGCGAATGCCGTCGCCGGAGCCGGGTCGGTCAGGTCGTCGGCCGGCACGTAGATGGCCTGCACGGAGGTAATCGAGCCGCGTTTTGTCGAAGTGATACGTTCCTGCAAGGCACCCATCTCGGTCGAGAGGTTCGGCTGGTAGCCCACGGCTGATGGCATACGCCCCAGCAACGCGGACACCTCAGAACCGGCCTGGGTAAACCGGAAGATATTGTCCACAAAGAGCAACACGTCTTGATTTTCCTCGTCGCGAAAGAATTCGGCGACGGCCAAGCCGGTCAGCGCCACGCGGAGGCGGGCTCCTGGCGGCTCGTTCATCTGGCCATAGACCAGCGCGGCTTTCGACTTGGTGAAATCGTCCGGATCAATGACCTTCGACTCCTGCATTTCATGCCAGAGGTCGTTGCCTTCACGGGTCCGCTCGCCGACACCCGCAAACACGGAGAATCCACCGTGGTGTAAGGCGATGTTGTTGATGAGCTCCATGATGATGACGGTCTTGCCGACGCCTGCGCCGCCGAAGAGCCCGACCTTGCCGCCCTTGCTGTACGGCTCAAGCAGATCAACCACTTTGATCCCGGTCTCCAAGACTTCAGTCCTGGTTTCCTGGTCTTCCAGCTTCGGTGCGGGACGGTGAATCGGATACGTCTTCTTCGCCTTGATCGGGCCCCGTTCATCAACTGGCTCACCGAGCACGTTGATGAGCCGACCGAGCGTTTCACGGCCGACCGGTACAGAAATCGGGGCTCCGGTATCTTGCACGTCCATCCCGCGTGTCAACCCGTCGGTCGTGGACATCGCGATGCTGCGGATACGGTTTTCACCGAGATGCGAGGCTACTTCCAAGGTGATCCGAATGGCGGGAGTCCCCGCGGCCTTGTTCTCTTCCTGCGTGACTTTCAGGGCGTTGAAAATGTTCGGCAGTTGGCCGGGAGGAAACTCGACGTCTACCACCGGTCCGATGACTTGAATGACCTTACCTGTGCTCACTATATGACTCCTTCCTTTTCCATCCTCCCACCTCATGCGAGTGGGTGGCGCCGACTAGGTGCCCGGTCACCCGCAACGGGGCCCCACACCGGGCGGGGTGCGAGGATGAACGGGTGCCGGTCGGCGACAGGACCCGCTCGAATCTATTTCAACGCTTCCGCGCCTCCGACGATATCCATCAGTTCTTTCGTAATCGCCGCCTGCCGGGTCTTGTTGTAATACAACGTCGTCTTCTTGATGAGCTGGCCGGCGTTGCGTGTCGCGCCATCCATGGCCGCCATGCGGGCACCGTGCTCGGCAGCCGCGGACTCCAACAAGATCCGGTAGGCCTGCACTTGGAAATGTTTCGGCACCAGCGCGTTCAACAGTTCCGCTTCGCCCGGCTCATAGAGATAGGCCCCAGCGGACACCGGAGCGGCCTGCGCCGCGCCGAATTCAACGGCCGCATCGACAGGAAAGAGCTTCTCGACGATCACCCGTTGTTGAATGGCGGATTTGAACTCGTTGTACACCACGTGAAGCTCGTCGAAGGTACCCTTGATGAAGTTGTCGGTCAGGTCACCGCCGATGTCGATGGCATGTTCGAAGCTTAACTTGTCGAACACCCCGGTCCATTCTTGTCGGATCAGCCAAGTCCGGCGCCTGAAATAGTCGCGACCCTTGCGCCCGACGATGCTGAGATTCACCGTGCGCCCCTCCGCTTCACACTGCCGCACGAACTCGGCGCTCTTTCGCACGATATTGCCGTTGAACCCGCCGCACAACCCTCGATCACTGGTGACCACCAGCACTTCGACCTTGCTCCCCTGCCGCTTCTGTAACAGCGGATGGGCCGTGCGGTTCACTCGCTGACTCAGATTGCTCAACACCCCCCGCATCTTGTGTGCGTAGGGACGGGCCGCCAGGATACGATCCTGCGAGCGCTTGAGCTTCGCCGCGGCCACCATCTTCATGGCCTTGGTGATTTTCTGCGTGTTCTTGAACGCCGAAATCTTACGGCGCAACGACTGGAGACTTGGCATGGATTCTAGCTTTCGGCTATCAGCTCCCAGCAATCAGCTCAAGGCTGACGGCTGAACGCTGATGGCTACTTGGCTCCGTATCCCATCTTCTGCTTGAAAGTCGAGATGATCTCTTTCAAACGACCGCCGACCTTGTCGTCGATCTTCCCGATGGAGGTAATCTCCTTCTTCAATTCCGGATGGTTCTGCTGAATGTAGTGGAGCAGATCGCCCTCGAACTGCTGCACCTTGTCCACCGCCACATCATCCAGGAACCCCTGTGTGCCTGCGTAAATGGAGAGCACCTGGTCGGCCACCGGCATCGGTTTGTACTGCCCCTGCTTCAACAACTCGACCATCCGCACCCCGCGCGCCAACTGCATCTGCGTGGCCTTGTCAAGTTCACTGCCGAACTGGGCGAAGGCGGCCATCTCACGATACTGGGCCAGGTCCAGCCGAAGCGTACCGGCCACCTGCTTCATCGTCTTAATCTGGGCCGATCCGCCGACGCGGGAGACCGACAGACCGACGTTAATCGCGGGCCGGATACCGGAATAGAATAAATCGCTGCCGAGATAGATCTGACCGTCGGTAATCGAAATGACGTTGGTCGGAATATAGGCCGACACGTCGCCGGCTTGCGTTTCGATGATGGGCAACGCCGTGAGACTGCCGCCGCCCAGTTTATCGCTCAACTTGGCCGCCCGCTCCAACAGTCGTGAATGGAGATAGAACACGTCGCCGGGATAAGCTTCGCGGCCCGGTGGCCTGCGGAGTAACAAGGACAATTCGCGATAGGCAACGGCGTGCTTGGACAAATCGTCGTAGACGATCAGCGCGTGCTTGCCGTTGTCGCGGAAATACTCGCCGATCGCGGCGCCGGCGAATGGTGCCAAAAACTGCATCGGAGCCGGGTCGCTGGCGCTGGCCGACACGACCATGCTGTATTCCATGGCATGATTCTCTTCGAGGGTCTTGACGACGCGCGCGACGGTCGATCGTTTCTGTCCGATGGCCACGTAAATGCAGAACACATTCAGGCCCTTTTGATTGATGATCGTATCCACCGCGATGGCCGTTTTGCCGGTTTGGCGGTCGCCGATGATCAACTCACGCTGGCCACGTCCGATGGGAATCATGGCATCGATGGCCTTGATGCCGGTCTGCAACGGCTCCCGCACCGATTGACGGGTATTCACACCAGGAGCCACCATCTCGATACGCGAGGACTGTGTCGACTTGATGGCGCCCTTGCCGTCGATAGGCTGACCGATGGCGTTGACCACTCGACCGACTAAGGCTTCTCCAACCGGAATTTCGGCGATTCGGCCGGTCCGCTTGACGGGATCGCCCTCTTTAATGCCGACCGAGTCGCCCATCAAGACCGCCCCGACATTGTCTTCCTCGAGGTTCAGCGCGATGCCGTAGAGGCCGCCGGGGAATTCAAGCATCTCGCCGGCCATGGCCCCGTCGAGCCCGTACACCTTGGCAATCCCGTCGCCGACCTGGATGACGGAACCTGTCTCCTTGACATCGACTTGCTTGTCGAAACCTTTGATCTTCTCTTTAATGATCGCACTGATTTCTTCCGCCCTGATCTGCATGACGACTCCTTCACTAATCTCGTGTCAGCAACGATTGTATGGCTTTCAAGCGCCCCCGAACGGTGCTGTCAACAACGGTACTGCCGACATGAATTTGTACACCGGCGAGGTGGCTCGCATCGTTTTGAAAGGTCACATCAACTTCGCGCTTGAGCGTATCGCGCAGGCGCGTTCTGATTCGCTCTTGATCGGTCTGCGACAGCGCTGTCGCGGAAGAAACGGTCACGTGCTGGGTGCCCTTCGATTGATCGACAAGTTGCCCAAAGGCGTCAGCAATATCCGGCAGAAACAACACACGATTTTTTTTCACCAGCTGGCCGAGAAATGCTTTGCCGACCGGCGGGCAACCGAATCGATCCCCCACCTCGGTAAGCACGGCGATTTTTTGGTCCGCGCCGAAGGCGGGCGAGACCATCACGTGGCGAAAGGATGGCGAATCCTTCACGGCCTGCCCCAGACCGTTAAGAGTCTCCCGAGTCACTTCGATATTGGATTGATCGAGAAGCTCGAAGAGTGCTTGTGCGTAACGCCGCGCAACCGCTGTCTTAATCACTGTCGGAACCCACGTGCTCTTGCTTGAGACAAACCCCACCCTCGTGCAGGAATGCACGAAAACGAATTCGCAAAGCTATCATCGGGCGACATAGACTGTCAACATGACCACGGACCAAGTCGGGCGCGAGATTCGGCAGTTTGAGACGTTCCTGTCTCGGTCTGAGAGTATAATGTCCGCAAAGGAATAGCGATGGAGAAATTCAGCCTGCGACGATCGTCGACCCCGCCTGTTGTGATACTCCTTGGGCTACTCTGTCTGGCCGTGTCCCCCGCGGCGGCCTATCGGGAATATTTCACGCCGGAGCAACGGGCCCAGCTAGAACACATCCAGACGGTGCTGGTAGAAACCGTGGCGCTCACGGACAAGGGGAGCATGAACACCGGTGTCATCGCCGACGTGACGGCACGCCGTCTCACTGAAGTCGGCTATATGGTCGTGCGCGACCAGGCCGCACTACACGACGTCGTCCTGCGCGTAAAATGCGAGCAGCGCAAAACCTGGGAAGGCACGACTGCTGCCGGTGGAGATGCTGACCTCCCCGATGCCCCGTCCCGGCTCTGGAAGGGACCCGCTTGCCAGCTGACCTATGCGCTGAGCGGCATCAAGGTGAAATGGCAAAAAGAGGTGCGGACAGAGTTTGAGGATGCGGTGGCCGCTGCCCAGGCTACGCAGGCAGCCGATCCCGGCGTCTATGCACTGTCCAAGTTGCAGGAGGCGCTTGAAAAATATGAGTTTCCCCTGCTGCTCGCGGCAGAATGGGGCCATGCAGAGCGCCTGCTCAAGCTGCTGGACTCCACGGACACGAGTCAAGCGAGGAAACTCAAGATCATCTCGCTGCTGGGTGAGATGCAGGCGAATGAAGCCCTTCCCAAACTCAAAGCAATCCTGAAGGACCGCGACCTGGCCAAACAGGCGCTGGTCGCCATGGGGAATCTCGGCAAAGAGGGCATTCCGCTGCTCGTTGATCTGATGCAGTCGGCCCCGCAACTGGAAATACAGGCGGCGGCGGCCAAAGGACTCGGCCAAATCGGAGGCACCCTCGGCGACGCCTCTGTCGTGCCGCCGTTGCTAGTGAAGTTGCAAGATGCCAAAACCGAGTGGACTGTGCTGACGGAAGTCGCCTGGGCCCTGGGCAAGATCCCGGACAAGCGGTCGATCCAACCGTTGTATGACCTCGACAAGAAACTTCAGGCCATCCGCGATCCGGACAATATGGTGTTGAAGAAGCTGAAAGAAGCTGTCTTCTGGTCGATCAAACAGTGCGATACGTGGGATCAATTCAGCTAGGCTTGCCTGCTCCGATTCCTCCAATAATGAGCCGCCACCTTCATCCGATTGCCGCACACCTGCATGCTGCACCAGTTGCGGGTGTGATTCTTGGTTGTATCGTAAAAGTAGAGGATGCAGGCTGGATTTCCGCATTTCTTGATCAGTGCAAAGTCAGCCCGACACAGCAAGTTGCCCGCGGCTTCCGCGCTTCCCATCCTTCACCGCCATGTGACCGGTTCCTTCCAGAGCCTTGGTCAGGTCCGGCATGGAGAACCCGCGGCCTTTCAGCGTCAGATCGGCACCGGCCGTTCCGCTGATGGAGACCGGTGTCTCCGAGACGGCATCCAGAGCCGGACCGAGTTGCACCCCTTGAATCGCAACGCCGCCGTTGAAAGGGGGCACATCGGACCCGGTGATCAATTTTCCCTGCGCCTTTACCTGGCCGTCGAACAGTTGGAGCGACAGGGAATTCAGTCTGGCCTCTTGTCCCTTCACTTCCGCCGCGAGCTGGAAATTCTTGATCTCGACCGGCTTTTTCAACGGAAGTGCGACCGGAAGATTCGCGGTATTGATCACCGGCGAGCTGATGTTGATCGTCGCGTCATGACCGGCAGTTTTTCCTGTGATGGTGAAGTCTGTCTTTCCCACGCCAAGCTGGAAATTGATCGCATCAATGTCCATCGTCTCTTTGAGCGGGCCGAAGGTGCCGTCCAGCTTCACCGGCATGTTGAAGGGCTGCACGAGTGACCCAAAATGTAAGCTCGGAGTTTGACCGAGCCGGACATCCCTGAGGAGTAACTCCATATCTAGCAACACATATTCAGTCGGTTTGGCGGCCGACAGGTCACGGAACGTCAATTTCCCGCCGTCAATGGACACCCGATCCACAGCCAACAGTGCCAGGATTTTAAGCGGACCCTCCGTCGAGGGAATCGGGGCGCGCGAGGGCGTCTCGGGCACCGGCACACCTTTGCGCCCGATCGTCGAAGCGTTCAGAACCCCCTTCTTGTTTTTAATCACCGTGATGACGGGATCGCGCAGGGTGATTTCTTCCACCTCGACCTTGCCGCTGAGCAGCGGCATCAGCTTCACCCCGACATCCAACGACTTGAGAGAAGCGAACGGGCCGGACCCGAAGGCCGGATCGTCCAACACGGCAAACCCGGCCACTCTGGCACCAATCCTGGGCCAGACGGTTAATCGAATATCTTGCAATTGGATCTTGCGATTGAGGGCTTCTTCGATGAGCGGTTTGTACTGATCTTGATACTTATTGAGGTCGATCAGGAAGGGGAGCGAGAGCACGAGGCCCACGATCAAGACGACCACGACGAGCAAGCCCATTAGGATTTTCATCGCGATCACCTCCAGTTAAAGAGAAAGTATATGAACGGATTCCTTGCGAGTCAATGAGCTCGGGCTCACTGCACGCTCTCTCCCTCCTTACCGGCAAAAGAAGTGGCAGTACTCGATCGGGCTTGGAGGCGCAGTCAAGGCGATGCCGAGGGTGTCGGGATCGTAGCCGACCGCTTCTAGATCCTTCGCAGCACGGGTGAGTTCTTCTTCCGTGAGATAGGCGACAGTATCGGGCACTCCCTGCCGTTTCAGCGAGAAAAGCATTCCCTTCAACGTATCGCGCTCTTCCGGCGGCATATCTTGCCCCAGCGGATACGCGAGCGCATGGCTGTAAGGGCTTTCGTAGGTTTCGTTCAAAGCTTTGATCGTCTTCAGCACGAGCCGGTCCTGTTCCCATGGCCGGAGGTTCGGACCAGCAGACGGATGGGTGGCCAGCAGATCCATGAGCGTGATGACGTTGGTATTCAGCGACCGGCCGACGAATTCGCGCTGCGGCTCAAGGGCGGCCTGTTCCATTCCCAGATGCTTCGCCACATGTTCGATCAAGGCAAAGTTGATCATGAAACTGTATTGGCCGCCGAATTGGCCGTAGCAAGGCTTGTCGGGGTCGTTCAAGACTTTCATATCCCCGGTGCCGGCGTCGAAGGCGCTAAAGCCGACCGCCTCCGGCGCCAAGAGCCGCTTGGCTTCTTTCAGCGTCGCGAACGCGCCCACATGAACGGGCGCCAACACCTGCTCGTCCATCATCTTGAGAAACTCCGTGATGGTCTTCCGGAACGGCACATCCTTCCATTCCACCTTTCGATACTCCTTTTCCCAGACCAGATCGTCGAGGAAGGGAGGGAAGGTCTTCAGCCAATCGAGGTCCTTGGCCTCAAACGCCCTCACAAAGCCGGACCAGTCCTGAATCGTGGCGTGCAGGGATTCACTAAGATTGGGACGGATATATTCTTCTTCGATCTCGCCGGCATTCTTCGCCATCAGCTTGGTCGGCAGCTCGTTCCATAGTTCGTTGCAGATGATGCGATCGACGGTCCCATCCGCCACACCGGCCATGTTCTCGATCGAACCGCAATGGATTTCTACACGATCCCGATGCGCCGCGAGATCAGGATGGGCCAGGGCTCCGTCCAACACCGGCTGTTCCCAATCGACCAACAGATAGCGAACACGAGGATAGACTGTGCCTTTCTGGTCGAGCGCCTTGAGATGGCTGAGAAAGCAGGCGGCAAGATTGCCGTTGCCGGGACCGAGTTCCAATATCGTGAGGCGAGACTCGCTGGACGAGC
>JABMDG010000077.1:0-9600 GCA_015904045.1 Nitrospira sp. | reverse complement strand
ATGATCACGCGGGAGCGGTCCGGGTGCACGAGCGTCGTCGTGAAAATGTCGATGACCACGACGTCACCGTGGACCCCGAGCAGCGAGATGTGTTCCCCGACCTTATACGGTTTGCTGAAGATAATCGAGAGGCCGGCCATGACATTGCTCAAGACGCCCTGCAAGGCCAGGCCGATACCCACGCCGGCGACTCCGACCCCGGCGATCAGCGGGGCAATGGGGACACCGAGTGTTTGGAGCGCGATCATCGCGGTGAAGAGCAGCACCACGATTTTGACAACGCGAACCAGGAGCAGCCGAACCGGTGGGTCGAGATTCTGTTTTTCGAGCGCCTGTTGGGCAAAATTCCCGGCCCAGCGTGATGCGATACTACCGGCAATGAAAATGCCGAGCGCCACGGCAGCTTGCAGCCCGTATTGCAAGGCATACTGAGTGAGCGTGTCCATGACATTCATGGGAACCAGCTTTCCTAACGGCCGAAGAGCCCTTTCAGCATCTCTTGGCCCTCTTTCTTGACGTCCTGGGGCTTCGTTGTGCCCTTGAGCAGCCCACCGATCGCCTCTTCTGCTTTCTTTTTCACCTGTTCCTGCACGGCCCCGGTCACGCCTTTCATGTCGAGCCCATAGGTCGGCTGTTGGACGGTGCCGCCGATCGTCAGCGGCAGATTCAAGCGGCCCTCCTTCAAGGCAAGTTTGGCGACCGGCGACAACCCGGAGATCTTTTGGCTCAAGGCTTGCGAAAGGTTCATGTTGACAGTCAGATGCAGTCGTTGATCGAACCCGATCGTACCGCCACCGGTGGCCTGGAAATCGTGGCTGTCCATCAAGAGCCGCTGCACGTTGACGATTCCCTGTTTGATCGCAAGATCCGTCTCGATTGTCGAAAACACCGTGGCCTTGGGATCGCCCAGGGAGAGCCCGGCCACTTTCAGGATGGCAAGCGCTTCCTGGAGCAGATTGACCCCCTCAACCTTCCCGTCTTTCACTCCGACGTGGCCCGTGCCTTCGAGCGCCTTGGTGAGGTCCGGCATGGAGAAGCCTCGGCCTTGGAGCGATAGATCGGCGCCCGCCGTTCCGCTGACGGACAGGTTCGTCGTCGCGACGGCCTCAAGGGCAGGACCGAGTTGCACCCCTTGCACGGTCAGTGAACTGGTGAACGGTGGCGCCTCAGACCCGGTCACGAGCTTAGCCTGCCCCTTCACCTGCCCATCGAACACTTGCAATGCCAGATTGTTCAGCTTGGCTTCTTGTCCTTTCACCTCCGCCGCAATCTGGACATTCTTGATCTCAACCGGTTTGGCCAGCGGCAGCGTCATAGGCAGATTGGCGGTGTTAATGGCCGATGAGGCGATGTTGACTGTGGCGTTCTGGCCCGCAGCCTTTCCTGTGATGGTGAATTCGGTCTTGCCCAAGGCGAGCTGGAAATTCATCGCATCGATGTCGGTCGTTTCCTTCAACGGGCCGAAGGTGCCGTCGAGCCGCACCGGCAGATTGAACGGCTGAACAAGTGACCCAAAATGCAAGCTCGGAGTTTGACCGAGCCGAACGTCCCGAAGCAGTAGCTCCATATCCTGCAACACATATTCGGTCGGTTTGGCGGCCGACAGATCACGGAACGTCAATTTCCCGCCGTCAATTGACACTCGATCCACAGCCAACA
This sequence comes from Nitrospira sp., assembly GCA_015904045.1. The sequence goes on along the minus strand of JABMDG010000077.1, from coordinate 7,941 downwards.
GTGCCAGGATTTTAAGCGGACCCTCCGTCGAGGGAATCGGGGCGCGCGAGGGCGTCTCGGGTACCGGCACACCTTTACGCCCGATCGTCGAAGCGTTCAGAACCCCGTTCTTGTTTTTAATCACCGTTATGACGGGATCGCGCAGGGTGATTTCTTCCACCTCGACCTTGCCGCTGAGCAGCGGCATCAGCTTCACCCCGACATCCAACGACTTGAGAGAGGCGAACGGGCCCGACCCGAAGGCCGGATCATCCAGCACGGTAAAGCCGGCCACTCCGGCGCCGATCCTGGGCCAGATTGTCAAACGGATGTCCTGTAGCTGCACCTTGCGGTTCAGCGCCTCTTCGATCAGCGGCTTGTATTGATCCTGGTACTTATTGAGGTCAATCAGGAAAGGCAGTGCGAGAACAAGGCCCATGATCAAGACGACGACGACGAGCAAGCCCATCAGGATTTTCATCTCGATCACCTCCAGTTGAGAGGGAGTATATGAACGGATTCCTCGTGAGTCAATGAGCAGCACTGAGACCGGCGATGGCCGCCATTCCCAAAACCGAGTTTGCGTTCAATTCCTAGCCCGCATTATTCAGCCGGGTTCGTGACGAAACCGCTGAGACGCCGGGCGAGACGGGCGCGCGGTGGCGCGAGGGAAGGAGGCATACCTGACACAGGATGTTGACTGGCTGAGTGGTGAGCCCTCCCGCTGGACGCGCGAAGCGCGCGGCCAAACTGGCCATAGCAGCGTATCCGCGGTTGCAGTAGACGCCGTCGTGAATAATGCGGGTTAGAAACGGCGTGACGATTGGCGCGGTGGCGCCGGAGCCGGAGAAAACCTCTCGGCCTCGTCGCATTCTCTTCTTCGCCTTACCGGGGGGCGCGCGAGGGCGTCTCGGGCACCGGCACACCTTTCCGCCCGATCGTCGAAGCGTTCAGGCCCCCCTTCTTGTTTTTAATCGCCATAATGACCGGATCGCGCAGGGTGATTTCTTCCACCTCAACCTTGCCGCTGAGCAGCGGCATTAGCTTCACCCCGACATCCAACGAAGAAAGCGAGGCAAAGGGGCCAGCCCCGAAGGCCGGATCCTCCAACACAGCGAAGCCGGCCACACGCGCGCCGATCCTGGGCCAGACGGTTAAGCGAATATCTTGCAGCTGGATCTTGCGATTGAGGGCTTCTTCGATGAGCGGCTTGTATTGGTCTTGGTACTTATTGAGGTCGATCAAGAAGGGGAGCGAGAGCACGAGGCCCACGATCAAGACGACCACGACGAGCAAGCCCATTAGGATTTTCATCGCGATGCCTCCAGCTAAACGAGGAGTATAGAAAGGGAGTGGCGGGAGAGTCAAACTTCAACGGGCAGCCTATGGTCGTGAGTACTCCACAACATCAACATGACAGTCGCCCTTATAATGAAAGAGCCGGAAAAGAAGTTCCGCAAATCTGGTTCACGCCGGTGTTATGGCGAAGTCGGGCCGGTAAACAGTTGAGGGATTCAGGCTCTTTGCCTGCGTGTGTATCACAGATGCTTGGGCCACAAGGAACTCAGCTCCGGATGTTTCGCCCGATAGTCGGCGTGGCTCGCGCGGATGACTTTGAGCGCTTCCTCTCGTCCGTACACGCCGGTGATTTCCACCTTGTGATGAGTTGTTCCCGGCGCGCTTTTATACGTGAGAAAATAATGCCGGAGGCGATCCAGAAGCGCCGTTGGACATTGTGCAATGTCCGTAAAGTCCCCGTAGACGGCATCGTCCCGCATGACCGCGATGATCTTGTCGTCGGCCTCGCCGCCATCGGCCAGGCTCAATCCCCCGATCGGCAGCGCCGTCATGAGAATGTCGCTGTGGGGAATGCTCTTCTCCGATAAGACACAGATGTCGAGCGGATCGTCGTCTCCCACCATGCCCTTGCGGCGAGCCCGCTTGGCAAAGATGCCGGCCACCCGCTCACCGGAGTAGGTCTGTGGAATGAGGCCATAGTAGACCGGGCAGCAGTTGGAAAACCGCTGCGGCCGGTCGACCTTGAGAAAACCACTGCTCTTGTCCACTTCGTATTTGACCGTGTCGGTCGGGACGATTTCGATGTAGGTCGTCACCACGTCGGGAGCTTCCTCTCCAATGGACACGCCATGCCACGGATGTGCCTTAAACATCAGACCGAGCAGCCGTTGAAAGGGGTCGCCGCCCCCGCGTTTCTCACGCGGCTTCTCCACGTTCTCGATCCGCTCGTTCTTTTCTCTCATAGCTCCTCCGCCTATCGGCCGACTTGTGAACCGCATTTTGCCAGTCTTAATCGCACCCCAGTATTTCCCCAAACTCTCGTTCGAGCCAAGACCTACTCCCTGATCGAGGCCTGAACCGGTTGGACAGAGAGCATCGCCTCGCCTTACCGGCAACTGAAGTGGCAATACTCAATGGGACTGGGAGGAGCGCCAAGCGCCATCCTGATGGCGTCGCTCTCGTAGCCGATCGCTTCCAAGTCCTGTTGCGACCGGGCAAGCTCTTCTTCGGTCAGATAGGCCACCGTGTCGGGCACGCCGTTGTCTTTCAACGAGCGCAGAATCGCGCCCAAGGTCTCCCGCTCGTCCGGCGGCATGTTCGCGGACAACGGAAATTCGAACCGACGGCGGTAGGGGCTTTCGTACGTCTCGTTCAACGCCTTGATGGTTTTCAGCACAAGCCGGTCCTGCTCCCAGGGCTCAAGCGTCGGCCCGGCGGAAGGATGGGTCGCCAGCAGATCCATGAGCGTGAGGACGTTGGTGTTCAATGACCGGCCGACGAATTCGCGCTGCGGCTCAAGATCCGTGTGCGTGACCCCCAGCTGCTTTGCCACGGCCTCAATAAGGGCGAAGTTGATCATGAAGCTATATTGCCCCCCGAACTGGCCATAACAGGGCTTCTCCGGATCGTTCAAGACCTGCCTGTCCGCGGTCCCGGCATCAAAAGCACTCAGCCCGACCGCATTGGGCCCCAGGAGGCGCTGAGCCTCTTTCAGCACCGCAAACGCACCCAGATTGACAGGCAGCAACACATGTTCGTCGATCGTCTTGAGAAACTCCGTGATGGTTTTCCGGAAGGGCACGTCTTTCCATTCGACCTTACGATATTCCTTTTCCCACACGAGATCGTCCAAGAACGGCGGAACCGTCTTGAGCACTTCGAAGTCCCTTGCCTCGAATGCGCGCACGAAGGCGGACCAATCCTGAATCTTGGCATGCAGCGCTTCGCTCAGGTTGGGCCGGATATATTCTTCTTCGATGTCGCCGGCATTCTTCGCCATCAGCTTGGTGGGAAGGTCATTCCAGAGTTCGTTGCACAGAATGCGGTCAACGGACCCGTCGGCCATTCCCCCGAGGTGCTCGATCGAGCTGCACTGAATGACCAGGCGATCCCGATGCGCCGCCAAGTCAGGATATGCCAGGGCCCCGTCCAAGACCGGCTGTTCCCAATCGACCATGACATAGCGTACCCGCGGATAGACCAGCTCGTGTTTGTCGAGGACTTTGAGATGGCTGAGGAAGCAGGCGGCCAGATTGCCGTTGCCGGGACCGAGCTCCATGACCGTCAATCGTGAATCGTCATTCGTGAAACGGTTGCCGGTTGACGGTTGACGGTTGACGGCGGCATTCCGTTTTATGACCCGCTCGTAGTAGTCAGCCGCCAACGCATGGGAGTTCCAATATCGTGAGGCGAGACTCGCTGGACGAGCGCGACTGGCGCGACAAGTCCGATGGGCCCGACGAAGTCGTCTCGCCTTTCCCGCTTTTCACGCCCTTCTCGCGCTTTATGACTCGCTGATAATAATCAGCCGCCAAGGCGTGCGCGAGACGATAATCGGCTGAGGCAAAGGTCTGATAGTAGGAACGCAGCTTGTCGCCGCGCAGCCCATAGAAAAGCCGATTGAGATGGGCCTGCCATTGATCGAATGGTTTGTAGTCTCCAATCAGCTGGGGAAGGTCGTCAGTACGTTGCAACATGTTTCAAGATCATCCCTGTGTGGGTTTGGTGAATTGGCCGTACGGCGGGGGAAATCCTAACAGATGGCTGGAAAATGCCGCAATGGCAGATTGTTCGGCTCTTTCTTGACAGGGTCTGTGAATCCGGTGTAGCAGACAGCCATGGTGACAGCTTTTCGGCTTGTCGGTGTCATAGCGGTGGTGGTGGTTTTGTCGATCCGGCCGGTCGGCTGGGCCGAAGAGCTGCCCCTGACGGAGAATGTCCCGATCTCCGAATTTCAGAACCGAACCGAAGACACGACCCCGTACGATTTCGATGCCCCCCCGAAGGGGATGTTTCGTTCGATCACCACAGCGGAAGACTTCGAGGAACAGCTGGGCTTTCAGCGAACACACGAGATCGTCCCGGTCAGGCCGACCGAGCGGTTTGCCACGAACACCCCGGCCATCTTCATCGTGTTCTCGCTCCATCAGCACTATCAGGGCTTCAAGGTGTTCGGCCGCTGCCTGCCGGAGTCGATATCCGGCGTCGCAACCGGCACGCTCATCAGTGAAGACGTCATGGATGTGGCCTTGGAAGACGATAGCGGGTATCTCAAACTGTCGCCCCCTCACGGAGGGTGGCTCCCAGGCCGATATAAAGTAGAAATCCACGTCGGTGAGGAAGTCAACGAGATGAGCCTAATGGGCACGATGCGGTTCACGGTCGCAGCCTCGAAGCACTAGGCCAAGTCGTGACTCCGCTCATGCATCTTGTTTGACGCTCCCTCCCCCATCCGTTAGAATGCGCGCGTGAATACCCTTTGCACAGGCCGCTGCCGGAGCATTCGCGCATTATGACGCCGCCGTCCAGTTCCATCCCCTGGGCCTCGGTCATCATTCCCATCAAGGACGAACGGGAGAACCTGTCGCCCCTTGTCGCGGGCCTCTTCAAAGTCATGGACTCGCACGAATCGTCACAATCGCGCCCCTACGAGATTCTTTTTGTGGATGACGGCAGCAGCGACGGCAGCAGCCAGGAGCTGGATCGTCTCGCGGCACAGCATCCTCAGGTCAAGGTGCTTCACTTCGACCGGAATTACGGCAAGACCTGCGCACTCGATGCGGGGTTTCGGCGGTCGTCCGGCGAGATCATCATTCAGATCGACGGCGACCTCCAACAGGACAGCGAAGACATTTTAAAACTTCTCCCCCTCACGTCCAGTTACGACCTCGTATGCGGATGGAGACAGCAGCGGCAGGATGGCTTCGTCAAGATGATCTCCTCCCGAATTGCGAACCGGGTGCGAAACCGCTTCACGCACGACGGCGTGCATGATACGGGGTGCCCGCTCAAAGTATTCCGGCGCCCCGTACTGGAGCGCATCCGCCTGTATGAAGGCATGCACCGGTTCTTTCCCGCGCTGGCGCTGATGCATGGATTCACCGTGACTGAAGTGCCGGTCCGGCATTACCCGCGCATTCACGGTCAGTCGAAATACGGCATGGGCAACCGGCTGTTCAAATCCCTCTACGACCTGATCGCCGTGCGGTGGATGCAACATCGGGTGCTGCGATACAAACTCAAAGAACCGGCGTGATCCATTCCCTACCATCTGCAATGACACCGCACGCATTCGAACGATACATCCGCAAACGTCCTGTTACTGGGGGATCCCCCTTCTCCCCGCGTGTGTCACAATGACGACGGACACCATTTGGATCGCCATCGGCTTCCTCGGCCAAGGCCTCTTTTTCGGCCGCTGGGTGGTCCAATGGATCGCCTCTGAAAAGAAGGCTGCGAGCCAGGTCCCTGTGTCATTTTGGTATATGAGCCTGATCGGCGGTCTCATCACGCTGGCCTATGCGATCTATCGTAAAGATCCGGTCTTTATCGCCGGACAAGGCGTCGGCTCGGTGGTGTACGTTCGCAACCTGATGCTCATCCGCCGCGCAGACCAAGCCAAGGGCCAGGACAACCCGCCGGCCCAACAGACATGATCGCCCGACCACACACCCGTGTCCGCATGCCTCATCTCGCCTGTCACAGAAGACCCTCTCATGCTTGACGATCGCCGGCCCAATCAGTTGATGACAGTCGTTATTCTCCTTGCCCTCTCAAGCCTGCTCCTCTTTCTGGGCCTCGGCGATATGGGCCTCACTGACCGCGATGAAGGGCGGAATGCCGAAGCCGGCCGTGAGATGTTCGCGTCCGGAGACCTCATCACTCCCACATTCAATGGAGAACTGCGCGTCGCCAAGCCGGTCTTCGTGTACTGGCTGATGACCGTTTCTTATCATGTGTTTGGTGTGAACGAGTTCGCGGCGCGCACCCCATCCGCCCTGTTCGGCGTGGCGTTGATCCTCATGCACTATTTGTTTCTTACCCGGCTGCGGGGTCCGACCGCCGGCCTCGTCGGCGCCCTCATGTTGCTGTTGAATATTGAGATGCTCGCACTGGGACGCATGGCCATCACCGACAGTGTCCTGATTTTCTTCACCACACTGTCACTCTATGGATTCTGGCTGGGCATGCATGAGCCGGGGGCCGGACGGCATTGGATCTGGGGTTTCTACGTCGGCATGGCCCTCGCCACCCTGACCAAAGGGCCGGTCGGATTTCTGGTTCCGCTGCTGACCGCCGGACTCTATCTGACGGCGGCACGACGCTGGACAATCTTCTGGCAACGCGGCTTCCCCATCGCCGGCACGGTGGTGGTCATACTGCTCGCCGGTCCATGGTATGCCGCCATGTTCCTTATCCATGGCGATGCCTACAGCTCGCAGGCGAAAGTCCACACCGTCGGACGATTCCTCGCTCCGATGGAGGGCCACGGAGTGGGCTTCTGGTTTTATATTCCCGTGCTGCTGCTGGGGTTTTTCCCCTGGAGCCTGATGCTCCCCGCTGCATTCGCTCAAACCTATAAAAGTTGGAGGGAACAGCGTAGTCTTGCAGACGCCGGCGCAACACCGGTGGACTCGCACGCCGACTCAGGATCAGGTAAGGAGTTGGAGTGGTTTGCGGCACTGTGGTTGGTCGGAACTTTCATATTTTTTACCGTGTCTTCAACCAGACTGCCGCACTATATCGGACCGCTGTTTCCGGCCGCGTCGATTTTGGCGGCGTTGTATTGGGCGCGGGTACTGAAGGACCCTTCGACCGCGGGCATTCGCGGCTCGATCCATGCCGTAACGGGTGTCGGCTATCTCTTGGCCATAGGATTTGCCTCTCTGCCGTGGCTCTATAGCAAATTTGCGGGAAAACTCGTCAAGGAGTTTCCCACAGCCGTCCAATTCGATCTGGGGATCGGCCCCTATCTGGCCGCAGCAGTGCTCTTGATTGGGATGGGATTGGTCGGCTATTTCGGACTGAATGAGGCAAGACGTGACACAGCCTTCGGCATAGCAGGCGGCGTGGTGGCGACAGTGTTTCTCCTCGCCGTCCTCACCGTCATCCCCGGACTCAATCGATATGCCATCGCGCCTCCGCAAGAACTGGCCTACGCAGCGGGATTGAATCTCGGCCCGGAAGATCAATTGATCGCGTTCGGCACGCTACGGCCTTCCATGGCCTTCTATTCGAGGCGAAAGGTGCTGTTCATTCCGCCCGGAGAATCCAAGCGACTTCAGGCTGCATTGGCATATCCCGGCCGTACGATGATTCTCCTCCCGGAAGCGATGCAGGAAGCTTTGCCGAAAGAGGCAGCCACCTATCAACCAGTCCTCAAGCGATACGGCTATATTCTCCTCGCCTCTCAACCGATGGTGACGATACCCCAGTCGGCAACGCCGGAGCAGCCCTCGCTTCCTAAAATTCCCGGCCACTAATGATCTGCTAGTAGTTCATTGACAAATGGGATGACGGCACTGGAAGCGGAATTGTCTACAGGCTGTTCAGAAAGGCCGTCCAGCAAGGCCGCAGCGAGCGAAGAGGCGAGGAGGTACATACCAAGCTTCGCTTGAACCGCTCGCTTCGATCAGATGCGAGCGGATAAGTTCCTTGCCTCCA
>JABMDG010000076.1 GCA_015904045.1 Nitrospira sp. | reverse complement strand
CTGCAACATGGCGTGCCGCTGGAGGAATTCGTCGAAGCGTTCGTCTTTACCAGATTCGAGCCCAACGGGCCGGTGAAGTTGAACGACCGTATCAAAATGTCGACGTCTATCATCGATTATATTTTCAGGGAATTGGCGGTCACCTATCTGGATCGCTATGACCTGGCGCAGGTGAAGGAAGAAGATCTGCGGATGGATTCGATGAAAAAAGACGAGCTGGACCCCGAGTGTTTCGACGAGGAAGCAGACATGGATGCCCTGGCCAAGTCATCGGTCATTACGGAGCACCTCCCGATCCGCCGGAACGGCGTGAAGGGGAACGGCCATGGCAATGGACACAGTGTGTCCCGGCAGGTTGAGATCACGCGTGAAACGCTCACCCTGACCGAAGTGCAAAGCGCCAAGGTCAAGGGGTATGAGGGCGATCCTTGTCCTGAATGCAAGCAGTTTACAATGGTGCGAAACGGCACCTGCCTGAAGTGTGTCAGCTGCGGCTCAACGAGCGGATGTTCGTGAATGTACCCTCCAAATTTCATTGCATGTAACATTGGAGAGGAGAATGGAAAACACAAGAATGAAGTGCCGTATGTGTCGAAATGCAGTGATAGAAACCAGTGATGAGGGCAATGGGAAGTTCGTCACAAGGTATAAGCAGGTGCAACCTATCAATGGGGTAATATACGTTCAATGTAGAAAGTGTAGTAATTGGATTCAGATGCCGAAGTGGCTAGTCTGATCCAGAAATAGTTCAATTGTCGCATTAGCATCGTCGCAATGACGAAGAGGCCGCGACTTCCTTTGCAAACTAGGGGGAGTCGTGGCCTTTTGTCTTTTGTGGACTCATGGGAGCGGCAGCATATCCGTGGAGGTCCTGCGCCTTGGTGAATTGGTCGCAGTGAACTTTAACCTAACAAGGAGGTAGCTATGGCCGCTTTCTGTCGACGTCTGAAGGCTCAGAACACTCACACATTTCGAGGTTAGCCTCACCTCTGCTCAGAGGTGGCGGACGCACTCGACGCATGTTTCGACGCGCGAAGGGATTTTGCGGACACTGCATTCAGCGTTGACAGGGTAGGCATTCGTCTATATATAGGTGACCAATTCCAAGTTGACGAACGGCCTACAGCTTTGAGTGCCGCGGCTAGCGTCGGGTTTGATTCTCCGTCGGGCTTATGAAATGATGCGGTTAAACCTGGCTTGACCAGGCTGTAGTGTAGAAAATCGCAGAGGGAGTCGCAGGTATGCCTACAACAACACAGTTTGTCGTTCCCTGCAAGAACAAGCCGGGTGAGCTTTCCAAAGTGGCGTCGGTGCTCGGAGAAGCGGGGGTCAATATCAAGGCCTTTTCCGCTCCGGAGGTACCCGGCACCGGCAAGTTGCGTTTGCTTGTCGCGGATGTGGAGGGAGCCCGATCTGCCTTCAAAGCGGCGAAGATCAAGTTTTCAGAGGAGACGGCGCTGCTGCTCAGCCTCAAGAATAAACCGGGCGCATTAAAAGAAGTCGCCGATCTCTTGACCAAGAGCCGGATCAATATCAAGTGCGGCTACTGCACCCCTTCCAGGGAAGGGAAACGGGCCATCGTCGTCTTAACCGTCTCGAACACCGACAAGGCCTTGACGATTCTCCGCAACCAATCACTGGATGAGTTTTGATCAATGCGGCTGAAGCCGCCTCCAAGAGCTACCCGGAAGTTTGCAGTTGCGGTGATCCTGCTTGCCGGGATTGCCGTTCAAGGCTGTAAGGCCGCCCCCCCTCATATCGACCGCTTCCCTGGATACCCGATCGGATTTGTCGAACGCGGGGAAGCCTCATGGTATGGGCCTGGCTTTCACGGAAACCAGACTGCCAATGGCGAGCGGTATGACATGCATCAGCTGACCGCTGCTCATAGGACATTGCCCCTTGGCTCCGTTGCAGTCGTTCGCTCCTTGACGTCCGGCCGCCAGGTCACAGTGAGGATAAATGACCGGGGCCCCTTTGCCAGAGGACGGGTGTTGGATCTTTCGTTGGCAGGAGCTAAGGCCATCGGGATGATAGGCAATGGAACGGACAAAATTGAACTTCGCGTGGTCGGTTATGCTCCCAGACCTGAAGGAATGGGGGTATTACGGGTGCAGATCGGAGCTTTTTCCGATCTTGAGAATGGTATGGGCCTGGCTTCCACGGGAACAAGACGGCCAACGGTGAGCGGTATGACATGCACCACCTGACCGCTGCTCATCGAACACTGCCGCTTGGCTCCATCGCTGTGGTCAGGTCTCTCACGTCCGGACGCCACGTGCAGGTGAGAATCAATGACCGCGGGCCCTTTGCGCGGGGGCGAATCCTGGATCTCTCGCTGGCTGGGGCACAAGCCATCGGGATGACAGGAAACGGGACAGATCAGATCGAGCTAAAAGTGATTGGCTATTCGCCCAGGCCTGAGGGTATGGGAGTGTTGAGGATACAGGTCGGTGCGTTCTCAAACCTTGAGAACGCCAGGGCGCTCTTTGCACAGGTCCGGAGCGAGTTTCAGGGGGGGAGAATCATACAAATCGATCTACCGGAGGGCCGGCGGTACCGGGTTCAAGTCGGACAGTTTATGAGTGAGGACGATGCCCAGGCGGCTTCAGCCCGTCTCGAGCGTAGGTTCAACCTTCAATCGTTCGTGGTGCGAGATGACGGATAGCGTCAGGTGGGGACAGTTGTGCATGCAGGGGAGATTGCTGTGTCATCACATCGTTGCTGGAAGGCATTGATTTATCTGAAGCTTTGTTGGATTTGCTTGCCTCACACTGGCCCCTATGGTAGATCTATTGCCTATGAACGTTATGATCAGCAGCAGAATCATTCTCGTATTCAAACCCTCTGAAGGGTGGGCAGAGAGGCATCCTCTCAGTAACACCTGCCTTCCGGCTAGGCCGGCCATTCTGGTTCAACGTCCGTAATACACGACTGTTATGGATATCCTAATCCTTTTGGGATTAATAGGGTTATCTGCCGTTATTTCTACTGCCGAGATCGGGTTCTTCTCGGTCAATGAAACGCGGCTGAAAGCCCTGGCTCAAAATGGCAGCAAGCGGGCCGCCAAGGCACTTAAGCTGAGGAGCGATCCCCAAAAGCTCCTTTCGACCATCCTTGTTGGCGATCGTCTGGTGGGGACAGCTATCCCCATGTTCGCCACCTTCATGACATTGCGCATCTATGGTGGCCAGAGTGTGTTTGAGGAAGCCATTGCGGTGATGGTCGGCATCTTGACCTTTGTGCTCCTCGTGTCCGTGGACGTTATTCCGAAGACCTTGGCCGCCAAATTCGCCGTGCCGGTGACGTTGAATATGGCCTACCCGATCTATTGGGTGGAACTGCTGTTGACACCGCTTCTCTTTTTTATGGTTCCCCTGATCCATAAACTGACCGGGGGGAAGGGGTTGACGCTTCCCCTGGTCACAGAGGAAGAGCTGAAGATCATGCTTGACCAAGGGGGCAAAGCCGGCGAGATCGAGTCGGAAGAAGTCAAGATGATCAAGAACGTCTTTCAGTTGAAGGATATTACGGCGGAAGACGCCATGACACCGCGGATCTACGTGTTTGCCTTGGACGGCAATCTACAGCTTAAAGAAGCGCAGGAACTTCTGTACCAATCGAAATATTCCAGGATTCCCGTGTACGACGGCACGCTCGATAACGTCACCGGCATCCTGTATAAGACGAATGCACTCACGGAATTGGCAAAGGACCGGTCCCATGTGCGATTACGGGATATCGCTCATCCGCCGCTCTTTGTCCCGGCCGGAAAAACCGCGGATGATCTGATGAAGCAGTTCCAGCAGGAAAAACGGCATATGGGTATCGTGGTCAACGAATTCGGCGGCGTCATGGGGCTGGTGACGCTGGAAGATCTGTTGGAAGAGGTCGTCGGCGAAATCGTCGATGAGACTGATATCACCGAGGAGCTGATCAAGCGTATCGGGAAGAATCAGATCTTGGTACACGGCCGGACGGAAGTCCGAAAAGTGAACGATTTTCTCAAGGTCGAACTGGGGGATGAGGCGTTGACGATCGGGGGATTGATTCAGGAAAGCCTTGGCCGGATTCCCAAGGCCGGGGAAGAACTCCGCATCGAGAATTGCCGCCTGGTTGTCCATGAGGCAGACCCACGCTCGATCCGAAGCGTACAAATCTTTAAAGATGAAAAAGTCGCAGTGCCCGTCGAAGAGACCCACCTGAATCCGGTGAGTTGATCAGTTGGTTTGCTCGCCGACCAGTGCCAGAAATTCATCCTTGTTGAGGACCGGAACCCCCAGTTTCCTGGCTTGATCGAGTTTCGAGCCCGGGTCAGCGCCTGCCACCACATACGACGTTCGTTTGCTGACGCTGGACGAGACGGTGGCGCCGAGCCGTTCTACCAGGGACTTGGCTGCATCGCGGCTCATTCCTTCCAGTCCACCCGTAAAGACGAAGGTTTTTCCCGTAAAGGGCTGCGAGCCTCCCTCTGAGACCGGAGAGGTGGCAGCGATGGATACCCCGAATTCCCGCAGACGGTCGATCACGCGCCGGTTCGACGGCTCCTGGAAGTAGGACACCAAGCTGGCCGAGATCTCCGGCCCGATCTCTTTGACGGTCTGCAAGCGCTCGTGATCCGCCGACATGATGGCGTCCAAGGAACCGAACTCTTTGGCCAATACCGTGGCGATATGCTGTCCCACTTGGCGAATGCCAAGGCCGAGGAGAAATCGTTCCAGCGACACGTGTTTGCTCCGGCCGATGGCGTCAAGCAGGAGCGTGGCGGATCGTTCGGCGAACCCCTCCAGGCCGAGGATCTGCTCCCGGTTGAGCTGGTAGAGATCCGCCAGGTCTCGGACCAGTCCATGATCGACCAACTGCGCGACTGTCTTTTTCCCGAGTCCGTCGATATTGAGGGCGGATTTTGAGGCGAAATGCTCGATGGCTCCTTTCAACTGGGCCGGACAGACGGCCTGGCCGGTGCAGTACACGTACGCGCCTTCCTTAGCGACAGCCGAACCGCATACGGGGCACCGGTCCGGCATGGCGAACGGGGCGGATCTAGCCTCCCCCGGCACTGGCACCCGCTCAACGATCGCCGGAATAACATCTCCCGCCCGCTCGACCTTGACTGTGTCCCCGTCGCGAATATCTTTCCGAGCGACCTCATCCGCGTTGTGTAAGGTGGCTCGGCTGATGGTCACGCCGCCGACTTCGACCGGATTCAGCAGGGCTAAGGGCGTCAAGGTGCCGGTCCTTCCGACCGAGACCATGATCTTATGGACTTTCGTGATTTCCTTTCGAGGAGCGAATTTGTACGCGATCGCCCAGCGCGGGCTTCTGGATTTCATCCCCAGCTGGTCTTGCCAACTGCGTCGGTCGAGTTTGACGACGATCCCGTCGATTTCGTAGGGGAGAGTGTCGCGCAGTTGCTCGGTGTCACGATGAAAGGCCATGACGTCTTCGATTGTGTCGCACCGCCTGCGAAGGTGGGGAATCGGAAGTTCCCACGAAGCCAGCCAGTCCAGTTCATCCCAATGTGACGGTGGAGGCGTTCCATCCATGGACATGATTTCGTAACAGGTCACGACCAGCGGACGATCCGCTGTCACGCGAGAGTCCAGCTGTCGAAGTGAACCGGCGGCGGCGTTGCGTGGATTGGCAAACGCCTCGTTCCCCCGTTCCATCATGCGGCGATTGAGGGCATGGAAGTCGTCGAGGCGCATGTAGACTTCACCTCGCACCGCCACATGACCCGGCGGGTGGCTGCCGAGCTGCAATTGTAGCGGCAAGGATTTGATGGTGCGGAGATTGAGCGTCACGTCTTCACCTGTCATCCCGTCGCCTCTGGTTGACCCTCTGACGAAGATCCCTTGCTCATAGACCAACTCCACCGAAAGACCGTCGAATTTTGGTTCGACCGTGTACCCGATGTGATCTCGTTCCAGCTCGCGTTTCATCCGTTGATCGAAGACCAGCACATCCTGAGGATCAACCAGGGAGTCGAGGCTTAGCATCGGCCGTTCGTGCGGCACTTTGCCGAGTTCGTCCAACGGAGGGGCGCCGACCCGCTGAGTCGGAGAGTCGACCGTCACCAGATGAGGGTAGGCCTGTTCGAGCTCCACCAGTTCGCGAAATAGGCGGTCATATTCGCCGTCCGAAATCTCCGGACGGTCTTTCACGTAATACAAGTAGTCGTGGTGTCTGATTCGGTCCCTGAGGTAGGCCAGCCGCTCTTGGACAGATGAAGCGGGAGCCGGTGTAGAAGCAGTGTTGTTATCGAAGAGATCGCGCTGCATCGGGATGGCCGCAGCCAACTCAACGGGCAGGACCGTAGCATAGGACTGCGGAAACGGTCAAACAGGAATCCTGGCCCATTTCGCTTTGACTTTCATCATCGTTGGCCTCTATTCTACTTTATTTCCGGGTGGATGGATATCGGCAGAGAGGCCTGCGGCTCGTGACATCGACGGGCAGCCGGCGTGTCAAAGGAGGGGTGTATGGGAGTCGCGAAGCCGAGAGGGCATGGGCGCGTGTCAAGAGTATGGTTGGTGGGAGCCATCATCATTGGCATGAGTCCGATAGTCGGCGGGTGCGTCGTATTGGAGGAAAAATACAACGCCGAAAAGGCAAGAAGTCTGAACTTCCAGCGCTTGTTGGCCCAGGAGGAAAAACGGTCGCTCGAACTGGAAAGTGAAGTCAAGCGGACGAAGATTGAATTGGCCGATTTCGAGGCAAGAAATCGGGAGTTGGCCTCGCAAGTACAGACCGTACGCGAACAGATGACACGGCTTCAGGAAGAAACCGAAGCGATTAGGGAATCGGCGGTGCTCGAGCGAAAGGCGATGGAGGACATGCGCAAGAGCGGGCCTGCGGTTGCCAAGCCGAAAAAGCCGGCGGAATCATTCGAGGCGATGGACGAAGTTATCGCAAAGTCGGCCTCCCAGCCGAAGGTGCGCGATGCCGAGGGTGGTGCGGCACCGGCGTCGGCCGCCAAGCCTGGCCCAACGCTGCACGTCGTCAAGCCGGGCGAGACCCTCTTTCGTATCAGCCGGCGCTACGGCATCGAAGTGGAGAAGTTGATGAAGATGAATAAATTGCCCGACGACATCATCGAAGTCGGCCAAAAGCTCATCGTTGGGACGGAATAGCGAACGGAGCGAAATGGCGGCGCCGGTCTATTCACTCAGCTTGGACGAGTTCCGGTCATACACGAAGAAGGGCAACCTCATTCCGTTGTACCGGGAAATCTTGGCGGACCAGGACACGCCCGTGTCGGCGTTCGCAAAGATCGATCACGGCCCGTCGGCCTATTTGTTGGAAAGCATCCAGGGCGGTGAAAAGTGGGCGCGCTACTCGTTTCTCGGGAGCGGGTCTCCCATCGTCATGGTCGAGGACCGTGGAGACCTCTGTGTCCGAAAGGGGGTGCGCACCGGCCGGATCCCCAGCCGAGGCGCTCCGCTGGACCGCGTGCGGGAGTTCATGGAGGCCTACCGTCCGGTAACGGTTCCCGGCCTGCCCCGCTTCGTGGGCGGGGCGGTGGGCTATCTCGGCTACGACATGGTGAAAACGTTCGAGGAGCTTCCATCCGGGAGGAAGGACCACCTCGGCCTACCGGACTTCGCCTTTCTGTTGACCGACACGTTGCTCATTTTCGACAACGTCTCGCAGAAGATCAAAGTCGTGGCCAACGCGCATGTGAAATCCGTATCGGACCGCGACATTCGCTCGGCCTATCGTGAGGCGACCGGCAAGATCGAACAGATGATCGCCCGGCTGCGCCGGCCTCTTCGGAAGACCGCGCCGAAGCGGCGGCGGTCCTCTATTCGCTTTACGCCGAACATGAGCAAGGCGGATTTTCAAAAGATGGTCGCCCAAGCGCAGGAATACATCAAGGCCGGTGACATCTTTCAGTGTGTGCTGTCTCAGCGATGGGAGACCAACTTGCAGGCGCCGCCGTTTCAGCTGTATCGGGCGCTGCGCGTCGTGAATCCGTCGCCCTACATGTATTACTTGCGCATTGCCGGGGTTGAACTCGTGGGTTCTTCCCCGGAAATCCTCGTGCGATGCGAGGACGGGGTCGTGTCGGTGCGTCCGATCGCCGGGACGAGGCGACGAGGAGCCACGGCCGAGGAAGACGCGCAGCTCGAGCGCCGGCTCTTGGCGGATACCAAGGAACGGGCTGAACATATCATGCTGGTCGATTTGGGCCGCAACGACATTGGACGGGTCGCCGAGCGGGGCTCCGTCCAGGTGGAATCGTTGATGAACGTGGAGCGGTACTCGCACGTGATGCACATCGTGTCGAACGTGACTGGGAAACTGGACAAGTCCAAGACCGTCTACGATGTCTTGAAGGCGTGTTTCCCGGCCGGCACTGTATCCGGCGCGCCCAAGATCAGAGCGATGGAGATTATCGACGAGTTGGAGCCCACCAAGCGCGGTCCTTATGCCGGGGCGGTGGGATACATCAGTTTTTCCGGCAACATGGATATGTGCATCAACATTCGGACGGTCGTAGTGTCCCGCCATCGGGCCTTCATTCAAGCTGGAGCCGGCATTGTCGCTGATTCGAATCCGGAACATGAGTACGAAGAGACATGCAACAAGGCACGCGCGATGATGCGCGCCATCGAATTGGCTGAGCAGGGACTGGAATAAACACGTGGTTCGTGAAACGTGAATCGTGAAGCGCGCCGGATTCTCTGACAAGATACGCTTCACGAGCGACGAGTAACGCTTATGCTGTTGGTCATCGATAACTACGATTCGTTCACCTACAACCTGGTGCAATATTTTGGCGAACTGGGCGAGGAGGTCCAGGTCCATCGCAATGACACCATTACTCCTGAAGAGATCGAGGCGCTCCGTCCGGACCGGATCGTGATTTCTCCAGGGCCTTGCACGCCCAATGAGGCGGGTGTTTCGGTCGAGACGATCCGCCGTTTCGGTGGCAAGGTTCCCATCCTCGGCGTCTGTTTGGGGCATCAGTCGCTGGCCGTGGCCTACGGCGGTGAAGTTGTCCGCGCGCCGCGCTTGATGCACGGGAAGACGTCTCAGATCAAGCATGACGGCAGGACAATTTTCCGGTCGCTTCCCAATCCATTCGAGGCGACACGCTACCATTCGCTGATCGTGAATCGGGCGAATCTTCCCGATTGCTTTGAGATCTCGGCGGAGACTGCCGAGGGGGAAATCATGGGACTCCGCCATAAGACACTGGGTGCCGAAGGGGTCCAGTTCCATCCGGAATCGATCCTGACGGCCGCCGGAAAAGACCTGCTCAGGAACTTTCTAAAACTTTAGCACGCGAGCCCGTTCCGCTGCTTCACGATCATGATCAAAGACGCGCTTGCCAAACTGGCCGACCGAGCCGATCTTTCCGAATCGGAAGCGGAGGCTGTCATGGCCGAAATGATGGACGGGGCGGCGACGCCGGCGCAGATTGCGGCTTATCTTATGGGCCTCCGACAAAAAGGCGAAACGGTCGAGGAAATCGTC
>JABMDG010000075.1 GCA_015904045.1 Nitrospira sp. | reverse complement strand
TGCGGCTTCAATGTGCCGAAACCCTTGGCCGTCATATCAACGGCCTGATCGGTCTTATGTTTCCAAAACCAAATATTGACCGGGCCGCCTTCAACCTGGAGCATCGGCTGCCCATGAGCAAAGTGCGCCTTCTTGTCCCCCACCATGAACTCGAGAGCCGCTCCATCGTCAGGGTCCTGAGTGGGATCGCGATATTCCAGGAGAAACACGACTTGTTTCCCGTCGTGCATGGCACGCACGATCACGTCCTGAACGGTGACTTCCTGAATGCGGTTCGGCCAATGTACTTGCGGCGACATCGGAAAGGTCGCAGGCGCTGCAGTACTCCACGCGGCAGCATTCGGATCATCGACAGGCAGTCCCCCTGTCACGATGGCTGCCCGCACGGCCACGCTCTCTTGTGCGAAGCTCAGGGATGCCCCTCCGATAATCATGGCCACGATTGCAGCCGACCCACCTCGCAGAACCCGCTTCATCACTAGATTCCCCGGTTTCATGCTGGCCTCGTTCTCCATATGCAACTAGATCCGTTCACGCTGTTCCTCTCCGCTACTCCCATGTTCTTGGGGATTGATGCGCCCCGTCGTACTCGCCCAAAATAATCTTCCATATCCATTCATCCGGCAATTCTGCTTCCCAACGAGGCATGGCCGATTTCCATGGCGCACCTTCGATCGGGAGGCCGACGCCACCCTTTTTAATTCGCCAGAACAAATAGCTCTCTTGCAGCATCGCAATCGTCGTCGGATCGGCAAAATTGGCCGGCGGAGGATTGAACCCGCGAGCTGCGGGTCCCTTGCCGTCGAAATTTGCGCCGTGGCAGGGTGAGCAAAAGGCTGCGTAGAACCCTTTCCCCTGCATAATATTCTCCGGAGTTTTCTGAACAGGATTCGACAGACCGGTGTATTCTCCTGGCGGCGCAGGATGGATGGTTCGGCTCTCAGACGGCGGAACATCGCTTGCCGCGGTGCTGCCATAGGTTTGCCACCCGATCAGCAGTGGGAACAGAATGAAGACGCCATATCGAATCGCTTGCATACCTCCGATATTTTCTCCGGTCAGGAACCGTTGCATTGGTCCCCAGAAGGCATCCTTGGACTCTCCGCTCAAGGTCTGAAAGATCACGATGCCGGCCGCGGTCAGCAGGAGATACAGAACGATCAGGCTGGAGGGAAGGGGCGCTGAACCGGGTATGTACGGCAGCACGAATTTCAAGAATACGTACATTGCTACCATGAGTATGATCGGCTTACCTAACGCGCCCATACATTCCTCCCTAGTGCGCTTGTGCGACGGCTACTGCAGCAGCTTCGGCGGCTTTGACCGGAGCGGATGGCGCCTTGCCAGGAATTTCCAGCTCCGACGTGCTGACGGAAATTGGCTCGCCGCTCATCTGTTGCAGAAATGCGATGACGGCCAAAATTTCATTCTTTGAGAGACCGATCGGATCTTTATTGATAGCCGGCATCGTGGCCGGATATTCCTTCGGGACTCCTCCATGCCGAAAATCCTGATAGACGAAGGCCTGGGGATCCGTCAAACTTTCATAGAGGAAATCCTTGCTTAATTTGGCGCCGATTCCCTCCAAATCCGGACAACGAGCGGACTCGCTGGGACCGATGGAGTGACAGAGCGCACATTGCCCTTTGCTGAAGAATACCGTCTGCCCGATCGCCGCAATGTCGGTCGGGGTCTTGATGCTCGCGATGTCGACCTTTTCCTCTGCCGGAGGCAGGGACGCCAGCTGCGGCACAGCGAGCGACATCAGGGAAAACAATCCGAGCACAATGGCAACGAACCCTATGACCCTGACAAATGTAGACTTGATGAAGAGGAGAACTAGGATCCCGAACCCGACGATTGACAGCGCGATCAATTGTAATTGTGCGACTTCACTCATAGACCCTCAAATTGTAAGTGCCGAGTGCTGAGTTTGTAATTTTTCTCTCAATTACTCACGATCAAAACTCAAAAGTTTCTTCACTCTCTATCGCCGCTCATCCGGCGACCCTCCGGCCATCGCCGGAATGCCGTGCGGTAGCTCTCCTTTTGCCGCCCCATGACCCGCCTTGGCCTTGTCCCCCATCGTGGCGACCCAGAATATAAAGGCCACAATCATACAGAACGAAAACGTACAGAACGCCATGATGAGCGACGCGCTGCCCAGTGCCGGGGAGTAGGCATACGGCGAGGAATCACGCATCACCCCATACACATGCCAATGGACTCGGGAAGAAGACCGCGCGTATCCCATCAGTGTCATGAGAAGGATGACCATGACCGCATTGAGGACCAGGGCATAGCCGGCACGCGGCGGCATGCTGCCCCACACCATCTCTGTCGTCGTCTTGGCGCTCTTGAGCAAGAGCGCCGTCAACGGCGTGATCGTCAGAATGACGAAGATGACGATCAGCACTTGCGAGGTGGAGAAATAATTGATGCGGACGATCGCCGGTACAAAATAGCCCCACACACCGAGGACGATGACAGCAATGCTCGCCAACACCAACACGGAACCCATCACCGCCTTCCCAAACGTGGCCCAACCGGCCGTGTCTTGCTTACCAGCTCGCCAATACATGACGAAGCTCATGAAGGTAATGAGAATCATGAGGTTCGAGACGGTCATTTTGGCCGACATGACGCCGAGCACACCCAGCAGCGGATGGTGAGCTCCTCCCATTTTCTGGGCCTCTTCGATACTGGCCACGAGCGAATGCGGAGTCATCCACACCGCAAGGCACAACAGCAAGCTGACCAGCATCCAGAGCATCGGCTTCCGGGTCGCACACCTGCGATCGTCCGATATGGCAAGGAGGTATGTATGTCTTACCGGTACAACACCATCGATATCATCGTGGGTGTCGGACTCTGTGCCATTCTGTTTGGAGCACTGTTGGTATTCGCCGCGGCCAATGGCATCTATCAAGTCGTCCAGCCACAGGTTCTTGCGTCGGGGCAACCGGCAACCAGTGATACTGGCATGAGTGCGCTCCAGCCGGCCTTTGGTCAAGCTCTCCTCGACCAAGCAATCTTCGAGCGCCGGATCAATCAGGCCATGGCTCAATCGGTTTCCGAGTGGAATCGTTCGACGCTCGCGTTCCATGAGTTCGTGTCTGGCTCGGGCAGTGCGTTGGGATCCATGTTGCGCCACGCTCAGACCGTCCCGGTCAATCACATGGCGCGCGTGGAAGGTATCAAGGGGCGTGCCATCGTCAACTTCAGCGCACGCGGTATCCGAAACGGTATCCTGTCGGCTGATCAGTATGATTCAGCCTATAACACCAGGATGATCGGCATAATCAAGGCAAGAGGGCAGCAGTTGCATGACGCGTTCGCCTCAACCTGGCAAGCCACGCTTGGACGCCGTATCGTCGATGCTGCCCAGCGCCACTGGCTGCAGGCAGGTGCGATCCAAGAACGACTGGGGTGGGCTCTTGTCCAAGTAGTTCAGGTGCAGCGAAGATTAGAGCAAGGGCAAGCAATGCAACAAGAACAGCTGGCAAGCTTGATATTTGCTTCAGTACGCCATACAACTTCTACAGAAGCTACCGTACGGCCGGCTATCCCAGCGTTCTCTCAAGACACCGCCGTAACCTCTACGGCGCCGGCGTCATGGCCTGAGATTCCGATGAGCTACTTGATTGCTGCTGGTCTTCTGTTGGCCACCGCCTTTTTTGGTGGTCTCACTATGGCGGCACAGAGCAGAGAAGCAAAGGCCCTCGCACGGCTGAGGAGGGATGCAGACCGTTGGGTGTATCGCATGGCTGCGTAGCAATTGTCGGGAGCCGCCCCGGTGCCCAACAGCGCTGCTAATTTGAGCAGCCCCGCTTCAGGCACCGGGGAGGGCCATCGCATGAGAGAAGGTGGTCTCACATCCGGCCGCCGCCAAAGAAGTGCGGCTTATCGGAGCGATCATGGGACAGGTCCCGGGTCAATTCATCTGCTTCTTGTCAAGACGCAACGAGTGTTCCGACTATTCTTAGCGATACATCCCAGTGAATACACCCCTTATTCGCAATCCGTGCTCCCGTATGATATAGTGAGTTTGCGAAAATTCTGGTCCTCGCGCTCTTCCCTCCCCTTCCCGATCCTGCGCGATTGAGTTGATCAGTTTCCAGCCACTCGGTACGGCAACAGCCTTCGGAGAAGCGATCATTCGCCCAGACCGCTTCTCAGGCACCCGGACCGTGAGGGGGGTTCTGACTATCAGCCTGGGGTCTTCTCCCTGCTGCGTAGTCCGGATCGGCAGGGCTTTTGTCCTTGTGCCAACGCGAGCACACGATGGCGAATCGTGTTCCGCTAGGAGGGATCTGCATGACTGTCACAAAGAACGACCGACATACCTCGACGCAGCCTTGGGTCCGTATCCCGAATGGAACAAAAGTGCGGCATCGATCTGAAGCCTATGAAGGGGTGATTGACGGATTAACCGAGATCGTGTCGGGCCCTGATCGAAACCCTGACGGGAAAACGCAATACCGCGTGAATGTGGGCGACAGTACGCGGTTGCTCGTCTCAGAGCATCACCTCAATATTCTGCTCGACAACAAGAACTTAGTTCTGGTCGGTCGCGAACCTGAACTCTATCGTCTGGCTGTCACCAACCGGCTCCGAGCAGTCTTCCCGGAAGATCGGTTCGTGACTGCTGCACTCAAAGGGCCTTCGTCCCTCAACAAGTCGCGGTGATTGAGAGGCAGCCTTGGGCCGCCCCTGTCGTACATGAACCTTTGAGGTGAACAACTATGAATAGAGCATGGGGAACCAAAACCCCGCATCAACGGAGACGGGTCGTTCTTCGAACCAAGGTCCGCTGGGAGACGCTGGGACTTCAAAGTCCCGCCCAGTCGTCAACGGCACTGTCGATTGAAGATATTCGCCGCCAAATTTCTTTAGCCGCGCGTCAGGGATTGCATTCCGGTACGGTCTCCCGCTCTCAACAGAAGGACGAACGTCCCAAACCAAGCGCCAAGGTCTCAACGACGACCCGCAAGCGTGGTGCCAATTTATAGCAGGCCTAACATAAGCCCATCGCGTTCAACAGAAGGGCACCGTCGGAGAACCAGGTTCCGCGCTCAAACCGGCTCGCGATCGTGGCACGAACAACACGACGGCCGCAGCTGTCCGCAACCAGTCTTTCCACCAACCTGATCCCCGGGAATCCCCCCCGCCCTCGTCGACAGGCAGGGGGCCTGTGTAGGGACCTCGACGACCAGCCAGATCGGCGTTGCCTTCTAAGACACTCCATCTTGCTGACACACGTCATCGGTTGCCTTTGCACCACTCCCACCGCAGTACCAGCTGCGGATCGGCCCGCAGCCCTTTCTTGGCCTCTCTCGCTTCATTTCCTAACCCTTCCAGCACCGTATTGCCTGGCGAATATTTTCGGTCTCACCACCGGGCGTCTTTGACTCATACACGCGTGCCGCGACAAGTTTTAAGAATTCGTTGACATCAATTTAGCCCACAGTATGCTGGGAGCAACGAGGAAGGCTTGTTCATGGAACCTCAATTAGAGCTCCGCACCTACGAGCGTCATCCTGTCCGGTACAAAAGCCTCTTTTCTGGTGACGGTACGCAGATAAAGGAAGGGTTCGTGCTCGATCTCTCCCTCGGGGGGTGTCGCATTACGAGCGAACAGCCCCCTCCTCAGGGCACCTGCCTGGAACTTCATATTCGGCCCGATCATCACGCCCCCGTGTATGTTCCCCGGGCAGTGGTCAAGTGGATAAATCAAGCGGTCTTCGGCGTTGAATTCGTCGAGCTCTCTGAACCCGATGCGTTAACGCTGAAGCGGCTGCTGTGCTTGTTGCCCACGTGAAGGCGATGGTGTCGCACCCTTCCACGGCGGCACCGACTTCTCCTCACGGACGATTTCTCACCATGCGATAGTCCGCATTCTCTGCTGCCGTTGCGCGATTACAACTCACCCGATCCTTAGGTGCAACGTGCCTGTAGTTCGAGCCATCAGGCCCGGATAGAGGTGACTGCGCAGGTACGACAGGAGCGGCCGCCGGAATGCGAAAGGAATTGTGCTGGAATACCAGAACACTGGTGGGGTTCATCCGCGCGCATCACATCCGAAACTACCTAGAATAGCGCGCGGGTCACACGAAGTGCGGTATGGAGCCGGCGACCCGGATTGAACGGGCGACCTGCGGTTTACGAAACCGCTGCTCTACCAACTGAGCTACGCCGGCATCCGAAAGACGTGTACGGGAGCAGGTCAGCCGATGATACTTCCGGCCGATCTAATAGAAGGCCATGATACTGGCCGTTGGATGGACTGTCAACGAATGAGCGCCGCATCCTCCTTTGGTGATCCGTTATGGTCGTGGCCCTACCTCAACCGGTTTGGTAGCCTGCGAGGGAGGGTTGGCTGTTGATCCAGCCTTCTTCTCCTGGGCAACCGGTTTGGGATTGTTCCCTCTGGCCATGGGATGAATCCTGACCACCGCACCTTGGCCTGGCGGCGGCGAACAGAGCGGATGCTGCGCATTCCCGAATTGCTGCCTGGCCACACGACCGACTTCTCCGCGTGCATACGTGCAGAGCTCACCGGCGACGACCGTTCCGTCACGGTCAATATCGGCCAACCCCTGCAAGCCTTGCAGAAGATAATAGGTAAACAGCCCGTGTTTCCCTTGCTCGTAGACGTGCGCCTCTTGGAGGGCCTTGTTGCCCACCATCCACATCACCTCGACTTTTCCTTCATCCAGTCCATCTTCCCAATCGGCCTGCGGCGTCGAGGCAGGGTCGGCCCCGGGCGTCGGGTCCAGTGACACTTCGAATATCATAATGGCCCGTTGTATCTGAAGTTTGGACAAGACTTGCTCCATGCGGCGGACCGGATAGAGCCGCTTGACCGACGCCGTGCTCCCATCGAACGGCACGAGCGACACCGCTCCACTCACGCCATCGACCACCGCACGACCCGAGAAATAGACATACACGACAGTGTCGGCATCCACCCGCTTCGGCAGCCATTCCTCGAATGTTTCCACAAGATCTTCCTTCAACGCATACTGATTGAGCAAGAGGCGGGTCCTCTCCGGAGGGATCCCTCCGATGGCACGCAAATATCCAGACAGGACTTCTGCATCATGCTCGGCGTATTTGACCGGCGGCACGCGCGCATCGCGAAACTGCCCTACCCCAATTGCAATCAGGATGCTCTTCGTCTGCTTGGCGGCCACGAGAGGCTTCGGGACACGGTCGACATCGGGCGGCACCGATTCGAGCTCGGGTTTCTCCGACTTGATTTGCAGGGAAAATCTCTTGGCCGGCGGAAGCGAGATCAATGCCGTCGCACTCCGCAGGCTCAACACCACTTCGCCTTGCACCTCTTCTTTCAGTTCCGGCACTCGACGGGTGATCGATACCCGCTTGATTTCGCCAGGTTTCACGGTCCCGATGGCCACCATCGGCGGGAAATGGTTCTTCAACGCCCCCCCGACCACGACCTCCACACCGTTGGCTTCACTCGGTCCCTCGTTTTTGACCTCGACTTCGATCGTGAGGGTCTCATCCTGTTGCAGCAAGTGATCTTGGTTTTCATCCCGCACAATGGCATGGAAAGACAGCGCAGTGGCTTGCGGGGTTGCTCCGTGGAGGACTGCTTGCCCGGTGGTCGGTGCCGTTGCACTCTCCGGTAGCATGCCCGCCGGCGGGAGGGCAGGCAATCCGCCGGCAGGGTGGGTCAAAGTTGCGGCTGTTGGAGGACGCGTCTTGTGATACGCGGCGTATTCCCGAACTCGGCCCGATGCCGCCACCTGTTTGGCTGCCTCGTCGATCATTGCGTCAATGGCCTCCTGAACGATCGTCTCCAGCCCCTGTACATTGCACGAGTGGTCCGAGACTTCCACTTGGCCGTGGCTGCGCCCTTGTCGTTTTTCGTTGAAGAGGAAGGTGCCATCCTGGGCCAAGACGACCAACTCCATTCCCAGCGTGACGGACGCAGGATACGTGCCCTGGCCCTGGCCCGGAATTGCAAGTTCGATCTTCTTTTGACCCAACCCGACCTCGATGAGGCTATCAGAATCCGGTATCTGTTCAGTACCCTGTTGGGGAAGAATCCCGGTGAACACGCGGCCAAGTTTCTTGGACAGAGCAGCCGCCAGCGGGTCTGCGACAGATACCGTCGCCGTCTGACCGCAGGCGTTGCGATAGGACAGCCCGGCGGTGGTGGCACTCGGCGAAAGCCAGAGTGCCGGGGTCAGCGAAATCACTCCGGGGCTTGTCTCGGGCACTGTCTGGCTTTGCTTCGCTCCAACGCAGCCGGCACAAAGCAATGCCAGCGTCGCAAGGGCCCCGACGGCGAAATCCCGGCATCTGCTAAGCCTAGTGGTTTTCACAAGCACACACTCCTTTACCCAGTTGGTTATACCGAAATCGGGCCATGAGGACAATCGCGACCGGCGCCACTCATCAGGGAAATTGACAAGCCTCTCTCTCAGCGGCTAACGTCTGGCCCATGACAACGGGCTCGTGGCCAGCGTCCTCAACTCCGTCAGGTATGCCCTGGTCCGCACTTGCGCGGCTGATCCGTTTGCATAACCAAAGTGGGACGTATCTCTTACTGCTCCCGACACTGTGGGCGTTGGTCCTAGCCTCGGGAGGGTTCCCCCCGGTGCACCTCCTAGCCGTCTTCGTCGCTGGATCGTTCCTGATGCGAAGCGCCGGGGTCATCCTTAATGACCTCGCCGATCAATCGTTCGATCGGGAAGTCGCCAGAACCAAGACCCGCCCGCTCGCGTCCGGGGAATTACACCGTCCCCATGCCTTCATACTGCTCGGTCTGCTGTTGCTGCTGGCCGGCAGCCTCCTCTTCCTGCTGAATCCCATCGTGTTGTGGCTCGCTCCCGTTGCCCTGTTACTGGCAACCCTCTACCCATTTGCCAAACGATGGATTCATGTTCCGCAAGCCGTGCTGGGTGTCGCCTTTGGCTGGGGAACAATCATGGCCTGGGCGGCCGTGCGAGGACAACTCGATGCACCGATCTGGTGCCTTTTTGGTGCGACGGCGGCGTGGGCCGTCGCGTACGATACGATCTATGCCATCCAAGACCAAGAAGATGATCGGCGCATTGGAGTCAAGTCCGCGGCCCTGTTCTTTGGACCGTCGATCGGCCTGGGCGTGGGGACGGCCTTCATCATCATGCTGGTTCTCTTGGGGACTGCCGGCTGGTTGGTTGGAATCGGATGGGCCTACTACGCCACATTGCTCGGGTTGGCCCTGTTCTTCTCCATGCAGGTCTGGCAACTAGGAGGATCGATCGCTGCTCCGCAAGCATTCGCCATGTTCCGTGCGCACGTGTGGGTTGGGGTCGCCGTGCTCATTGGATTGCTCGCCGGGCTGTCCGGTTAAGGCTATGGCTTTTCGACGGGCTTCTCCTCGGCAGGCTCGGTCTTCTCAGCCCGCAAGGTCTCCACATACATGGTGACTGCCTTGGCGTCCGCATCGTTGAGCCCCAACGCCGGCATACGCGTGTGGGCATCCATCGCCTGCGGATTCTTCAGCCACCGATAGACCCACGTGGAATTCAGCCGGAATCCCGCCCGGTCTAGGGCCGGACCGATCTTGCCACCCTCGCCATTAACATTGTGACAGGCATTGCAGCCATATTTATTTTCATAGAGCCGTTTCCCGCGCTCAACCAGCTGGGCGACTTGCGCCGGAGGAGTCTTCAAATCCGGCCTGGGTACGCTCACGCCTTTGCCTGGCCTTGTCGTAAAATTGTTCAACGCGACTTGGGCCGCATCCAGTTCTTTCTTGGCTTGCACCATCGCGGCCTGTTCATCCGCATAAGCGGATTCATCCACCTCGACGTCTTTCTTCAACTCCTCGCTTTTCTTTTCCGCTTCATCGCTGGCTTTCTTTTCCGCCGCCTCATAGGCTTGCTTTGCCTGCTCAAACTTGGTCTGCGCGGCCTTCAGCGCTTCCTCGAGGGAGGCCTTGCGCGCGGCGACGTTGAATTCCATCTTCATTCCATGGAGGGTACGCACGTGCCCGACGATCGCCCACAATTCATCCTCGGACAGCGTATATTTGAACGTCGGCATCGTGGGCACCGCGAAATCATCGTCGCCAATTTCATCTCCGCCTTCTTCGCTGGTGTCCAGCATGTCGCGCGAGATGGTGGCAAAAAGCTCCTCGTCCTTGAAAGTGCTCATTTCCCCCTTATTGGAGAGATCCTTCGGCTTCGGGTCTGGCATGGACGACCAGTTAAACCCCTCGTTCTGCTTGCCACTCTCGCCGTGACAATCGCTACAATAGTGGGTGTACAGTTCGTGTCCGCGCTTTTCCTGTTCATTGGCGCAGCCTCCGGCCAGCAACGCCGCTCCGCCGATCACGCCCACTGCGAATCCCATGACACCCAACCGTGCCGCCTTCATGCTCACTGCCCTTTCTTGAGTTTTCGGATCAGGACAAACTGAAAGCCCAAGGCCAATGCTGCAGCGATTGCCGCGTACATATAGCCGGAATAATCCGGCGGAGCATCGGCTCGGAAATACCACCAGGAGGAGACCGCCTTTTGCGAACCTTTCTCAACGAGCTCTCCCGCGCCATCCCTTCGGCCATCCCAGACGGCGAAGGCGATACTGATGAATCCCCCGGGGGTAATTTGCACATCCTCTTCAGGATGATCTGTCGACAAATTCCTGGAAAACACGACTTTCCAGGTCCCATTTGAATAGGCGCCCTTCGCTGTCACGTCTTGATGTTCCTGCGGCTTCAGTGTCCCAAAGCCTTTCGCACTCATGTCGACGCCTTTGCCTGTCTTATTTTTCCAGAACCAAATATTGACTGGTCCGCCCTCGACTTGCAGCATGGGCTGACCATGGGCAAAGTGGGCTTTCTTGTCGCCCACCATAAACTCAAGTGCTGCGGCGTCATCCGGATCCTGGCTAGGGTCCGTATATTCGAGAAGCACCGCCATTTGCTTTCCGTCATGTAAGGCACGCACGATGACATCCTTCACCGTGACTTCCTGGATACGATTCTGCCAATGGACTTGCGGTGACATCGGAAACGTGGCAGGCGGCGCACTGCTCCAGGCTGCCGCAGCTGGATCGTCCACGGGGACTCCCCCGGTCATCAGCGTGGCTCGAACCGAGACACTTTCTTGGGCAAAGCTTAAGGTTGCCCCCCCAACCATGATGGCGACAAGCACGCTTATCCCACCACGCAGAATCTGCCCTATAATCTGGATCGCCGGTTTCATGCTGGCCTCGTTCCCTCTACAGAACTCAATCCGTACACGCTGTCCCCTCTCTTATTCCCATGTCCGTGGAGATTGATGGGCTCCGTCGTATTCGCCCATGATGATTTTCCAAATCCATTCGTCCGGCAGTTCCACTTCCCAACGCGGCATGGCGGACTTCCATGGCGTACCTTCGATCGGGAGGCCGACACCACCCTTCTTGATGCGCCAAAACAAATAGCTTTCTTGTAACATGGCGATCGTCGTTGGATCAGCAAAATTGGCAGGAGCCGGAACAAATCCACGAGCGGCCGGGCCTTTGCCATCGAAGTTTCCACCATGACAGGGTGAACAATAGGCCGCATAAAAACCCTTCCCCTGCATAATGTTTTCAGGAGTCTTGGCAACAGGGTTTGACAGGCCGGTGTATTCCCCGGGCGGGGCAGGATGAATCGTTCGGCTTTCAATGGGTGGCAGATCGCTGACCGCCGTACTGCCATAAGTTTGCCACCCGACCAGCAACGGGAACAGAATGAGCACCCCATACCGGAGCGCTTGCAGACCTCCGAGGTTTTCCCCAGTCAAGAACCGTTGCATCGGTCCCCAGAAGGCATCTTTCGATTCCTTGCTCAACGTCTGAAAAATCACGATTCCGGATCCGGTCAGGAGCAGGTAGAGAGCTATCAAACTCGATGGGAGCGGCGCAGAGCCTGGAATATTCGGCAGCACAAACTTGATAAACAAATACATGGCCACCATGAGAATGATCGGCTTTCCTAACGCACCCATGGATTCCTCCTAATTCGTATGCGCGTCCGCGACGAGCGCGGATTCGGCTGCTTTCACCGGAGCTGATGGAGCCTTGCCCGGCATGTCGAGATCCGAGAGGCTGACGGAAATCGGCTCCCAGCTCATCTGTTGAAGAAATGCGATAACGGCCAAAATTTCATTTTTCGAGAGTCCGATCGGATCCTTGTCAATACGAGGCATGGTCGCAGGATATTCCTTTGGCACTCCACCATGCCGGTAGTCTTTATAAACGAAGGCTTGGGGATCCGTCAGACTTTCATAGAGAAAATTCTTGCTCAGTTTGGCACCGATTCCTTTTAAGTCGGGACAACGGGCGGACTCGCTAGGACCGATGGAGTGGCACAGCGCGCACTGCCCCTTACTGAAGAACACCGTCTGTCCGATGGCGGCGATGTCGGTCGGCGTTTTGATGCTGGCGATATCGATCTTTTCCTCCGCCGGAGGGAGAGAGGCCAACTGAGGGACTGCCAGTGACATGAGCGAAAACAACCCTAACACGATCAAGACAAATCCCGTGACCCGAATAAATACCGCCTTAATGAAGAGGAGGATCAGTATCCCCATCCCCACAATCGACAGTGCAATTAGCTGTAGTTGCGCGACTTCACTCATATGCCCTCTAATTATTAGTGCTGAGTGCTGACCGTTTGGTTTCTAATTCCACATTCGCTATTCACAACTTAAAGCTTTCTCTACCCCTGCGGTCCCTTGTCAGGCGCCCCTCCAGCCATGGCCGGAATACCGTGGGGTAAATCTCCCTTTCCGGCTCCTGCGGCGGTCTTATACTTATCCCCCATTGTGGCGACCCAGAAGATAAACGCCACAAGAATGCAGAAGAAAAATGTACAGAAGGCCATGATCAGCGAGGCGCTGCCCAGCGCCGGGGAATAGGCATAGGGCGACGTATCACGCATGACTCCGTACACATGCCAATGGACGCGGGATGACGACCGCGCATAGCCCATGAGTGTCATCAGGAGGATGACCATCACGGCATTAAGGACAAGCGAATATCCCGCCCGTGGAGGCATACTGCCCCAGATCATTTCTGTCGTCGTTCTGGCGCTCTTGAGCAGGAGTGCCGTCAGCGGCGTGATCGTCAGTATGACAAAGATCACGATCAACACCTGAGACGTGGAGAAGTAATTGATACGGACGATCGCTGGGACAAAGTATCCCCAGACGCCGAGGACGATGACGGCAATACTCGCCAACACCAGGATCGCACCCATGACGGCTTTCCCAAATGCCGCCCATCCGGCTGTGTCTTGTTTGCCCGCTCGCCAATACATGACGAAGCTCATGAAGGTAATCAGAATCATGAGGTTCGACACCGTCATTTTGGCTGACATGACGCCAAGCACACCCAGCAACGGATGGTGCGCACCTCCCATTTTCTGCGCCTCTTCGATGCTGGCCACCAAAGAGTGTGGCGTCATCCAGACGGCAAGACAGAGGAGCAGACTGACCAGCATCATCAGCATGGCCTTCCGATACTTTGCCTCCGACCCGGGAATGCGATACGTAATCCCCAACCAGAAGTAGTAGTTCGACCCAAGAAACAGGACCCCAATCAGCATGGCTTGGAGGATGAAGAGCCAGGACAGGAAGCCGCCCATCAGCGTAATGCCCATCTGCTGGTTGTACTGATAGACTTCCCGCATCAGCCAGTACCCGGCGAACGGCAGAGCCAACAGGCCGAATACGCCGATGAAATTGCCGACATAGCCCATCCAGTCGTAATGCTCTCGATCCTCCGCACTCTTGACGGACAAGTACCGAACTCCGGCATAGGCTCCGCAGATGTATCCACCCAACACAACGTTCGCGATCAGCCGATGGATATTGATCGGCCACCAGGTGGGGTTCCACGTAGCAGCCCAGGCTCGTTCGAACGCCGTACCTTCAGAAATGACGACGGGGCTGGCCTGAAACGTCGCCCAGGCATTGGGCACGATCATGATGAACAAGGCAAAGAAGTTCAGCAGGAACCCCAGAAACACGTGCAGCGATTTCTTCCGTCCTTCCTGCATCGCATCCCATCCGTACCAATACAGATAAAGCGTCGCGGTTTCGAGCAGGAACAGGAGACAGTAGACTAAGAAGGAGGGGAAAAAGACGTCGGTCAAATAATTCATCAGCTTGGGGTAAAACGCCACCAAGAGAAACAACAGAATGCCGCCGAACAACGCCGTCGTGGCATAGGCGGATGTCAGGAGTTTGGTAAACTCCTTGGCCAGCTTGTCGTAGCGCTTTTCTCCCCCTCGCCAGGCGATGACCTCGCACAACCACGCGAAGATCGGCACACCCAAGACGAACCCGGCCAGCAGCAGGTGCAACTGTGCAACAACCCAGATGATGTTCCGAGCGCCGATATACGGAATATCGCGATACTCAGTCGGACCGGCCGCGGTCCCTTCCGCCGCAATCCCGATTGAAGGAAGGGCGAACCATCCCGCCGCCAACAAGAGACCTGCGAGCCACGCTCCCTGACCATTGACGGCTGGGAGAGCCCGTTGAATCGTTTTGACCCCCTGTTGTATGGCACTCACCTCATCACCTCATGAATTACGGTTTCGTCCTGGCAGGGGCATTCGACACGGCCCCGCCTCCAGCCTTTTCCTTGCCCTTGTCCTCTTGGTCCTTCGCTTCCGCCTTCTGCTGCTCTATTGCCTCAACCTGCGCGACCATTTGAGCAAGCCGTCCCGCCGTCTTGCTCAGGCTTTCGGCAGGTTTGAACACCGGCTCAACGGTCACCTCAGGCTTCTTACAGCATTCGTGTGGGTGGGGCGTCGTCACGGGAAGCACCGCCCAAAAGACCAG
The DNA here is from genome assembly GCA_015904045.1 of Nitrospira sp. The sequence continues at coordinate 13,187 of JABMDG010000075.1, read as the reverse complement.
TGACAACATCACACCGATTCCCGCCAGCGAAGCCATCATCAGTCCCTGATCGGTCGGCACGCGCATCAAATCCCAACGCCTGATGAGTCCTTGATAATTTTCAGCCGCCGGGCGGGCGCCTTCTGCCATCCGCCGAATGAACTGTCCAAGGATCGAGACACCGATCGTGGCTAACACCATCAGGACCAGAAAAGAAATCGTCCCCCAAATCGTCAATTCAAGGCCGATGCGTTCCGCCACCGGAAGCCCGGTATTAAAAAGCTGCCTCAATCTCTCCATTTCGGCTATCGAGTGCGAGGCAGAAATCGCAGTGTCTGTCACATGACTGACGATCCACCAGAGCAACGGGAGAAAGAACGTCCCAATGACGGCGGTCCTCCACCAAATCGCAAACCCGAGCCCATCATGGGGCGGCTCTTTCCGTAGTCGTTCGAGGAAAAACGTCTGGCCGACAACTCCCAGCGCCCAAATATCAACGGGGATGGATAATGCAAAAATAAGCGGCAGGCCAATTCCCTCTCCAAAATGTGTGCCATACATCGCCATGATAATGGGAGCGGCGAAGATGGTAGCCGGACTCGCAAGCAGCATCAAGAACGCCAGTCCGAATCTGCCCTCGAAATGCACCAATCCCATCGTCATAACCATAACGGCAAACACGGCCTTGATCGGAATGCCCGTCCAGCAGGCCGGCCACAGGATGCCGAACCCGATCTGAGTCGGAGACATCGATTCGCGTTCTTCAGCCATTACCACCGCGCATAAAAATCTCTTAATCCAGGAACTCACGATTGATGACTGCCGCAACCGTAAACAGGGCGATCACCACCATGATTGCAATCCACGAGATGAGGGCGATCGGCCTCTTAAAAATATTCCGCTCAGGGTCCTTGTCCATGAACGGAAGCGCGACGAGCAATACCATGAAGGCGGCCGGTAACGCAACAGCCCCCAAAAATTGTCCGAACTGACCGGCGAACAGCTTGAGCCTCAGCAATTGGAAGTAAAAAAGAAAGTACCATTCCGGCTCCGGATGATATTCACCGGGATCCGGCGTGGCCTTATCAAGCAACACGACAGGTTCCCACAGAGCGAGGGCACAGATACCGATGAAGACGAAGGCCATCCCGACGATGTCTTTCCAAATCTGACGCGGGAAAAAATAGTCGGTCTTAGCCTTGATCTCTTCCTTCGTGCCCCTAAACGGGCCAGCCGGAGCCGCAACGCGAAATAAAAACAGATGCAGCCCAGCCAAGGCCATGAGTGCCGCCGGGAGAATCATTACATGGAGGACAAAAAACCTGCTCAATGTCATCTGCCCGGGAGTGGCGCCGCCTTTTAAAAACCTTGCGATAAAGTCACCGATGACCGGCGTCTTATCCAGAATTTCGACACCCACGAGCGTCGCCCAGAAGGCGCGTTGATCCCACGGGAGAAGATAGCCTGTGAAGCCAAAGGTAATCACGATACCGAACAGGGCGAGACCGACCAGCCAGAGCAACTCTCGCGGCTTCTTGTAGGCCCCCCAGAGAAACACCTGGGACATGTGGGCAAACACACAGACCACCATCGCACTGGATCCCCAGAAATGGTAACTGAGGATGAACCAGCCGTAATCGACATTGTGAATAATGTATTGCGTACTGTCATACGCGTGGTCGGCGGTCGGAACGTAGTAGAACATGAGCAACGTACCGGTCACCGCCTGCATGATGAAGATGAATAACAGGACGGAGCCGAAAACGTAGGCCCAGCGAGAGCCGCCGGGAATCGGCTCATTGAGCATCTTCGCCTGAATTTCCTTGAGGCCAAGACGCTCATCGAGAAAGGCAATGACCTTTTCAGTCGTGCTCGGCTGATGATCGGGAATCGCTGCAGAAGACGAATGCTTGCTATTCATGCCGTCAGCTTTCACACGATTCGGATTTGCGACTTCGTACCGGCCTTGAACTCCATATCAATGATCTCTACTTCTCCGCCCGCCGAGACTTTGATCGGCAAGGCATCCAGGGGGCGTGGCGCTGGGCCATCGAGTACTTTCCCTCCGGCATCATAAATACTCAGGTGGCAGGGGCAGAGGAACACTTGCCCGAGTGTCTTATGCTGTCGCCACTTGAAGCCGCATCCCAAATGGGGGCACTTGCCGGAAAATGCGATGTAGGGCACCTCTTTCTTGTTCGTCCAGATGGCCTTCCCCCTGGTGTCGCGAAATTCGGAGTCCTTGCCTTGGTAGACTCTCTCAAGCAGTTCTGGAGTGGCCCGAAGAACCCAGACGTTTTTCTCGATTTCGTACTCCGGCATGTACACTTCCTTGACTGCCTTCTTGTACTTGAACTGCACGCCGACATCCTCTTGCTTGATCTTGCTGACATTGCCCACCTTCAGCCATTGATTGTCGAAGTCTGCATACATCGGCTGCATGAGAAACCGAAGGATGGGATACGCGATGGGAAGCCCGATTAAGAACCCGATGACGTGCGTGAAGTTCATAAAGAACGTCCGGCGCTTGACGTCCTTCTCCAGATCCGGCAACGGGACCAATACTTCGCCTGGCGTGACATGGATATTGTCTTCCAGGTGGGAGATCTCGACTTCATGCGTGGTCACGTAGTCTTCACGCTTGAATGGAGGCAATGCCAGAATATCCGCCGACCGCGTTCGCAGCTGCACAGCATCGTCCGTCACGTCCTGCACGTGACCTATGGCTACCTGCCGTTCGCCGCTGCCATTCATGGAGACCACGATGTGACTGATCTCGTGCGACAGCGGGTCAAGGACGACGCGCGTGACTTCCCCGATATCGAGGTCGGTGCAGCGGACCTTGGATTTCAGTTTCGGTTGCAGCATTAGCTTTTCTTGATCGGCTTGGGAGTATTCACCGAGGTGTTCTTGAAGGTCCCCAACCACGTCGCGAGTGCCAGCATTTCTTTGGGATCCATGAGGTCTTTAAACTTGTTGGGCATGATGCCCTTTTGCCATTCCTTCTCGTATCCTTCGGCCATAAAACTCTTGGGGTCGGCGATCTTCATCTGGATCTCCTCGACCGTCAGCAGCGAGCCGATGTTATCCAATTCCGGACCGCGCTTCTTTCCCCCTTCCCCCCGGAGCTTGTGGCAGTTGTAGCACTCCTGTAGTTGCCACTGCTCTTCGCCGACTTTCATGATATCGCCTTCTCCGCCGGCAGAGACAGCAGGCTTTGCCCCAGCAGGAGGAACCGGTGCCACGGCTGCAATCGCCTCCCGTCCCACTCCTCTGAGCCGCTCCTCGAGCTTCTTGACTTGCTCGTCAAGGGATTTCGCGAGAGCCAGCAGCTTCTCGGTCTTCCCCTGCTCGGACTTCTCGCGCTCCCGTTCCAGCAATTTGGTAATCTTGGCCCGTTCATCCTCAGGGTCGAACTGCGGCAACAACGAGGCCCCGGCGAAGCAGACCGTGATCAACAGAACCCAGAATACGGCGACAGCAACCAATGACTTCCCGCCGCTCATCGCGCCGATCGACGGCGCATCAAGGAGCATGAACAGCACGGCCCCGATGAGCGCGATGATCATGAACAGCAGCTGAAAGTCGAACGGCACCTCTTGTGAACGGGCGATCCCGACCAGCACGCCACCGATCACCAGGCCGATCCCTAGCTTCTTGAATATATTTCCCATATGAGCGCCCGTTGCCTCGCAGGCATCCGGAATCGTGATTACTTCGCCCCGACCGGGACTGGACTCCCCTCAGGCGCTTGCGCCTTGGCCACAGATGGCCGAAGCGCGATGAGCGCGGCCGCGGTGACGCAGGCGATAAACAGTACGGTGATCGCGGTAATCCACCACGCGGAATACGAGAGTGTCGGAGTGAACGATTCCGCGGAGAAGTCCGACACCAGACTATAGGTATGGAAGTATTTCCTGAGCAAGGACCGGACCGCACCCATCAATCCCATGGTCCAGGTTGAGATGAACGCCAAGAAAATCAGGACAAACTGCGCCGCGAAATCGATCTTCCCCCAGAGAATCGTCCCTTGCTTGATCGTCCGGTTATACAAGACGTAGTTGACGACCGTGACAAACACCAGCGTCAGGATCGCGGACAGCTTTGCGGGCATGGTGGATAGATAATCCCAGCCTTCCGGCAGCTTGAGGTCATCGGGCATATCGGTCCCCGTGGCCACGAATCCAGCCGGAGTCAGCCAGACCGCGTCACTCACAAGCATGACGATAAAGCCGACCTTAATGACAGTCCGAGCGGAGACGGTCATCGGAATGAATCGCCCCAAGACAACTGGCGACAGGGCGAGGGGCAACAAGAAGGCGAGCGACATCGGGTCTGGGATCCAATAGGCGTTCAACACCCACATCGTGGCGGGGAGTAACACCACCAACACAATCGGAGCCAGAATCGTCATTCGAACATTCTCGGCCCCTTCTATTCGTTTGACACTGAGCCAACTATAGTAGTTGATGGCCAAGAACAGCAGGCCAACCATCACGCCCTGCAATTCAAAAAACATGGAGAGCTGGTCGGCCATCATGTATGGGCAGAACGAAAAGTCGTAATCGCACATCTCGTAGGCCAGCAGAAGGCCCGTGAACGGCTGCAAGAGCGTGCCGCCCACGGCGATCCAAATCGACACGTACCCCATCCAATCGTAGTAAGCCCGTTCTTCCTGACTTTTGGAACCCATGTACATATACGCGGCAATCATGCCGCAGATGAACCCGCCGAATGCGACATTGCCGTCGATCCGGTGGAGGCTCAAGGGGAACCAGCTTTGGTTCGCGATCTTATCCCACAAGCTCGCCGCTGCGAGGAAATCCTGCGGGGAGATGCCCTCGGCCTTCGTCGGCGTATTCATGAACGACGTCGGGCCGTTGATGACAAAGAGAATGAGCACGCACACGAGATTTAACAGGACACCCAGGGCGATGTGGCGCCCCTTCTGCTCCCCCTTCCAGACATCCCAGGTGTAGAGATAGGCGTATAAGAGGATGGTCTCCGTGATAAACAGCGCCGGATAGATCACCGCGAATACGAGATAGAACTGATTGATGAACCAGGTGGTGAACTGCGGATACGCGGCGAGCAGCACGAAGATAAAGAGGCCGCCGGTTACGGCCGTCAGGCTAAAGAGGATGACGGTGATTTTGGTGACTTCCCGCGCCAAGCGGTCGTAGCGGGAATCCTGCCTTCGATAACCCAGCCATTCGGAAATCACGACGAAGATGGGGGCGCCTAAAATAAATGCGGCAAACAGCAGATGGAGCTGCGCGACAACCCAGACGGCCGTCCGATTGCCCGTATAGGGGAACTGCACCGACGACGTCCCAAGCTCTTGCGCAAAGAGGCTTGGTACAGCGAATAGGCACAGTGCAAGAACCGCAAACAGGGTCAGGAGACCGCGCGACAGTTTTTTCACGATGTCTCGATGCTCATCCTTTGGGCCGGCTCTTGAACTTTTTAGCACCACGCGTTCATCGGTAGCCGGTCGATTTTGTTGATTTAGCTTAGCCTGAATACAGCCTAACAGCGAGATTCACTTTAGTGAAGCCCCGCCATGCAACTATTTGGGATTCGCCGCCCCCCCTGCAATCGTGCCGGCATCTACCCACTGCTTTTAAGCTCTTGCGCATAGAGGCTTGGTACAGCGAATAGGCACAGTGCAAGAACCGCAAACAGGGTCAGGAGACCGCGCGACAGTTTTTCCACGATGTCTCGATGCTCATATTTTGGGCCGACTCTTGAACTTTTTAGCACCACGCGTTCATCGGTAGCCGGTCGGTTTTACTGATTTGGCCTAGCCTGAATACAGCCTAACAGCGAGATCCACTTTAGTGAAGGCCCGCCATGCAATTATTTGGGATTCGCCGCCCCCCCTGCAATCGTGCCGGCATCTACCCACTGCTTTTTCTCTTCACTCCAAACTTTTCCCGACATCGCGAAATTCCGCTCAAAGAGCACGAGCCGCCACCGATCGTCGTCTGAGAGCTTGCTCTTCCAACCCCTCATTTTGGTGTTTGGCACGCCCTCGGAAATTCGCCAGAACCACACGGAGTCCGAATAGAGCTTCATTCGCTCGGGGTTTCTGAAATCGGTCGCACCCGCCTTCACGGGCTTGCCATCCTTGCCATGACAGCTAGCACAATTCACATCGGGGTTGGTCTCGCCCGTATAGAGCTTCCGGCCTTCTTCGAGTTTCTGGGCATCTCCCCACCATGCAGACGGCATATGCTTATCGGCATATTCGGCAGGAGCTGGAGGAGGAGGAACGATCGGCCCCTCTCCACCCCCGTCGCCTCCGCTACAACCTGCCAGGAACCCCATGCCCAGAACCACTGCCACTCGAATCGCGTTCTGCTTCATCGCCAGCACACCCCGAGCTGACTTTCGTTCGAGCCACAAGCACCAACAACGCTTCACAACGAGCAAAACGACGCTAAAAAAAAGACGCTCCGGCCGAGGGCTCTCACCCTCGCAAAAGCGTCCTCAATACACCAATCTCGACCTGTTTGTACACCAGCCCTCGCCCACCCATCGACCGACTCGGCGAGGCGCCCAGCAGCCCCAAGGACCGGCATCGGCGATTATATTTTTCGTTTTCCCTGCGATTTTCCTTTGGCCCGCTCCTGCTTCCGTCGCAGACGGGCAAGCTTCATCGCCACGACCCCTCCGGCTACCGCCACTACAGCCCCGCCGCCCCACCACAACCAGGCGGGAGGACTGCTTGCATCGCAACCGGCTCCAAAATTGACTTGTATTTTTCGTTCCGCCTCCAGGTCTTTTGGATTGAACTCAATCTTATGATTCTGTTGCTCCCCTCTTGCCTCGACTAAAAGTGGGTCGCCTAAATTATCATTATGGAGGTGAAACGTCGCTTTGTAATACCCGTAGCCATCCGTCTTGACAATTTGCCCGTATGAAATCTTCGTATCCTTGACCAAAACGTCGACATCCGCAGCCGGCTTTCCATCCGCTCCGCACACGTAACCTTCCACCATGAACCGATGGTCGGCCTCGTGCGTCGCCTTCACCACGGAAGGACATACGACGCTCAACGCGATCCAGCTTACGACCGCGACCGACCGGGCTCTCCTGCCTCTGTCGCGTATCAGACTGAGTCGCATTCTCGCCAGTTGCTTGCGCGGGTTAAACGTCCACAAAATAGCACGCCCCGCCACGACGAGTGCCCTCGTTTTAGGGCGCGATTTTCTAGCATAGCCCCCCCTCTTTGTCAACGAGAGGAGGGAGGATTTGGGAAGAACCCGACGGGCTTTCTGGGCTCGCTGAACGGATGGAGATGGCACGAACGGCAGTGGACCGAATGGCGCGATCAAAGTAGCCCGCGCATGCGCGCATCCTCTTCGACGCGGGCCGCCTCTGCACGGCGTTCAGACTCCTTTTTCGATGCCCACGCCTCCCACGACTTACCATTCGCCGTGTCTTCACCGGTAAAGGCGATCGACGCGATCGACGCATAGGCGATGGTGCGGGGGGAGGGATCGTCCTCGGGAAAGAATTCAATGGAGGGATGCTCGCCGCTGGCGTGGCGGTTGAAGAGAAATCCAACGATGGACTCGCCCGACGTAAGCCCGAGTGTCACATCGCCACGGTAGTCGAACGCGAGCTCAATGGCCTCCGCTCTCTCTTGGTCCGTGGCCGGCGTGAACACACGGCCTTCCAGGGAACCGGACGCACTCGGTGAATGGTTCTTGGTATCGGTCATGACAAGACCCCGTCAATCGTCATACGTCAAGCGTGCGTTAGGACTCCTGCCATCGTTTGACGAATGACGTGTGACGCATGACGCAGTCATCGAGAGGTAGGCATTAAAGTCAATTTCGCCGTGCGTGCAAAACCTGACACCGTGCCAAACGTATCGCTCACCGCCGAAGGCTCATACCCGCAATGGACCATGCATTCAGCGCACTTCTCGTTCTTGTTCGTGCCATAATTCTGCCACTCGGTGGTCTCCAACAGTTCGCGGAAGGTTTTCGCATACCCTTCCTGCAACAGATAGCAGGGCTTCTGCCAACCGAACACGTTGTATGTGGGATTCCCCCAGGGCGTGCACTGATATTCCTTCTTCCCCATCAGGAAATCCAGGAAGAGCGGCGACTGATTGAACTTCCAAGACCCCTTCGGCCGGCTGAGGATCTTTGAGAACAGCTCTTGGGTCTTGGCCTTCTTCAAGAAATGTTGCTTATCCGGAGCCTTTTGATAGCTATACCCTGGCGAAATCATCATGCCTTCGACGCCGAGGGCCATCATTTCATCGAAGAACTGGCGCACCCGATCCGGATTCGCATCGTCAAACAGCGTGGTATTCGTCGTCACCCGGTGACCCAACCTCAATGCTTCCTTGATTGCCTTGACGGCAACCTCGTACACCCCGTCTCGGCAGACCGCCAGATCATGCTCGTTCTTCAATCCGTCCATGTGCACGCTGAAGGTCAGATACTGCGAAGGCTTGAACTCTTTGAGTTTGCGCTCCAATAGAATGGCATTGGTACAGACATAGAGATACCGCTTCTGCGCCACCAACCCCTCAACGATCCGCCCGATCTCCGGATGGATGAGCGGCTCACCGCCAGGCACTGCGACAATCGGCGCACCGCATTCCTCTGCCGCAGCCCAGCACTGCTCTGGGGTCAATCGTTTATCAAGAATGTGGTCGGGATACTGGATCTTGCCGCAGCCGGCGCAGGCCAGGTTGCATCGGAACAATGGTTCGAGCATCAATACCAGAGGATACCGCTTGATGCCCTTTAGTTTCTTCGAGAGGACATAGCTGGCAACGGTATACATCTGAGATACGGGAACGGCCATTCCAGTCTCCTTCTGCTCAAGCTGTAGTGGTAACGGCGGAAACCCGCCGCTGGACTAGGAGCGTTATAGACGCCCGGATTCTAGCATCTTCGCTCGATACCCGTCAATTTTCCTGCAGTAACTGCGAACCTTGGCTGCTGAAGTGGGTATGGATCAGTTCAATTAGGAGACTATGTTGCTGGACGATACTCCAAGAAACACCGCTGGTGTTTATCTGTCGGCGATGATGAAGCGGGACTATGACCGATGAGCCGTTAAGAACACTGGAGGGGTTTATCCGCGCGCGACAATCACAATACAACGCTAAATAGCGCGCGGGTCAACCGAAGGTTGATTTGGAGGCGCCGGGCGGGTTCGAACCGCCGCATCGCAGTTTTGCAGACTGCTCCCTTACCACTTGGGTACGGCGCCTCAGGGAGCGGCATTATAGTCGGTTCCTTTTTGCGAACTCAACCTGAACGCGCAGGGTGGCACATTACCCACTGACGAGGCCTGATGCCCCGGTTTGTCCGTTACTGATCGACGGCTGCTGATGCGGCACGATGCTGTTGCTCCTCAGCAGAAGCCCGTACAGGATCAACATGGCGATCCCGAGGTGATGAAAGCTCTTCAACGCTTCCCAATTGGCCTTGCCCACGATTTCATAATTCAGCACGATCGTGAGAATGATGTAGACGGCCAGCATCGCATAGCCCGCGCGGCCTAAACTGCCTGCCAACCTGGCCGCGGCTGCGATGACGACCACCGCCGCCGGGATCATCCACACCAAATGCTGGTCCCAGGTGATGGGAGAAAGAAAGAGGGCCAGCATCAAGGTCCCTGCACAATCCCGTGCCCACGTGGGATCTCCCGGACCTTGAAACTCCCGCCGACCTGACCGCGCGAACAGAACCACGAGACCAAGCGCAGCCACCCCGACGAGCACGTTGGCGACCGGCGCCGGCAGATCCAGCACCGGCTTGTAGGCACGATCGACTTGCCGAAGCCGATGCGTCGTTGGGTACGTTACCAGATACCGCAGCATCGTGTGCCGAAGCGAGAGATTGGCCTTTTGCAACTCATTTTCTTGCCGGCCCTCTCGCTGACGGTCCAGCACGGACAAGACCGCATTGTTCGTCCATTCCAGGTGATGATCCCACCAACTCGCGGGCCCCATGTACAGGATCGGCAAGATGATCCAGAGCACCGTCGCCAGTACCGTGTATGAAGCCAGCCGCCACTGCCGTTTCCAGAGAAACAACAGGATGAAGAGCCCCGGGGTAATCTTGAGTACAATTCCCAGCCCAATCAAGGCCGCGCCGAGCCGGTCTCTCCCCACCCATATCGCATAGATCCCGCCGGTCAGAATGCCGAGCAGAATGAGATGCGGGCCGCCGTCATCGAGATCGTTCAAGATAAATTGCAATGTCAATACACCGGCCCCCACCCCCACCAAGAGCCGGCTCCAACTTCTCGAATCCGAGGTGCCACACAGCATTCGGTGGAACAGCATGATCGTAAGGACCAAGCATCCGATGGCGACCGCGTAGCGCAGAGCCAGGCTTGGGTTTCTATCCAGAATCAGTAAGGGCGCGAAGTAAATGCCGGTGGTCGGCAAATACATGTAGCAATAGTCGTTGGCGTAGAGATAATCGCCGGTGAGAAACCGCCGCCCGATCTCGCGATGGATATCGATATCCCGAAAGTGAAATGACCGCCCGAAAGAGATGATGTAGCCATGCACCAACGCGGCAACGGCGAGGCCGATTTTTACCAGGCGCGCAAAACGGGCAGATCTTACGAACTCATTCATCCATTGGAGCACAGGTTTCGATTCCATGGCGTGAGCGCAGAGATACATGACCCGCAAGAGCGCGTCAATCGTTTCGCGGGGGAGACGTACCGGGGAGTGAACTTAAACCGCTGGAAAGATGTCGCTCGGCACGCGCTTATCGGTGGGGCAATACTGGGATTTCTTTCCCGAGGGTCGAAGGACGATCAGACTGCGGGGCAAGTGGTTCCCAACCATTCGTATCCGCAGACGCCACCGCTTCTCCGTTTGCTTCGGCTTCTTTTTCCTTTGCGAGCTGCTCGACTTCCACAATCAGTGTGTCCATCAATTCTTCCATCGGGACTTTTCGGACAAGCTTGCCTTTTTTGAACAGGATGCCCTTGCCCTCTCCACCGGCGATGCCGATGTCGGCTTCCTTCCCCTCGCCGATCCCGTTGACGACACAGCCGAGCACCGACACGTTCAACGGCGTCTTGATGTGGCCCAGCTTCTGTTCCAGTTCGTTCGCCATGCGGACCACGTCGATCTCAACTCGTCCGCAAGTCGGACAGGCGATGACGTTGATCCCACGGTGGCGCAGCTCGAGTGACTTCAGAATCTCGTAGCCGACCTTCACTTCTTCGACCGGATCGGCGGCGAGTGACACTCGCAACGTATCTCCGATGCCCTGCGAGAGAAGATATCCAAGGCCCATGGCCGACTTCACTGCGCCGGTCATCGCCGTGCCGGCTTCGGTGATGCCGATGTGCAACGGATAATTCGACTGCATGGCAAAGAGATAGTAGGCATCGATCGCGTGGTGGACGTCGGATGCCTTGAGCGACACTTTCATATTGGTGAAACCGACGTCCTCGAGCGAACGGACCGCGTTTAACGCCGATTCGGCCAAGGCTTCGGGGGAGGGCCAGCCGTATTTCTCCAGCAAGGGCCGCTCGAGCGATCCGCCGTTCACCCCGACGCGGATCGGAATCCCGTTGTCGTTGACCGCCTTGATGACTTCTTCAACTTTCCACCAGGCGCCGATGTTGCCTGGATTGATACGGACGCAGTCGACGATCTTTGCGGCTTGCAATGCGAGACGATGATCGAAATGGATGTCCGCGATCAACGGCACCGTCATCGCGGCTTTGATCTTCGGAAGGGCGGCCGCCGCTTCTTCGTCCGGCACGGCCACACGGATGAGTTCGCATCCGGCGGTTTCGAGCTGTGTGATTTGCTCGACGGTCTTGGCTACATCGCGGGTATCGGTCGAGCACATCGACTGGACCGACACCGGCGCGTCGCCACCGATCTTGACCTTGCCGACCTGGATTTGCCGAGTCTTGCGCCTGGTAATGTGCATGGTCGTTTCGCGTTCAGCTTCCCTGCTCATCTCCGTGCGGGAGATGGCCTGCTGCTGCCATACCGGTGAACCGGTCGTTCGCAGCCGGCGCGCTGCCGATGAGCTCCTTCACGCTCTGATAAATCCCCTCGGCCGTCAGTCCATACCGCTCGCGGAGCAAATCCTGCGGGCCCTGCTCGATATACCAATCCGGCAGACCCAGCACTTTTGTCATCACTCCGGTGATGCCGGCCTCGGAAAGGGATTCAAGCACCGCGGACCCGAACCCGCCCATTCGGCACCCTTCTTCGACTGTGACCACGTAGCGGACCCGTTTCGCCACACTCGTGATGAGTTCCTGATCCAGTGGTTTGGCAAAGCGGGCGTTCACCACGGCGGTGGACACGCCTTCCTGGCTGAGCCGCTCCGCAGCCTGATGGGCCTGCCATACCGACACCCCGATGGCGATAATGGCCACGTCCGTCCCGTCTTTCAGCAACTCCCCCTTGCCGATCGGCAAGGCCTGGGGAGCCTCGTCCATCTTCACACCAAGACTGACGCCACGCGGGTACCGGAGAGATATCGGACCATCGTACTGCACAGACGTTTTCACCATGTGTTGCAATTCGTTTTCATCTTTGGGAGCCATGACGACCATATTGGGAACATGACGGAGATAGGCATAATCAAACGCGCCGTGATGCGTGGTTCCATCTTCGGCAACGAGTCCGCCACGGTCGATAAAAAACCTGACCGGGAGATTTTGCGTCGCCACATCATGCACGACTTGATCGTAGGCGCGCTGGAGAAACGTCGCATACATGGCGACGACCGGCTTGACCCCCTGTGTGGCCAATCCGGCCGCAAACGTCACCGCATGCTGCTCGGCAATGCCGACATCATAGAGGCGGTCCGGAAATTCCTTCTCGAAGGAGGTCAGCCCAGTTCCCTCGCACATTGCCGCCGTGATGGCCACGATGCGCTTGTCTTCGCGGGCCAGTTTGACCAGTGCATCCATCGCAATCGCCGTGTACGAAGGCCGCGCCGCCTTCTTAGCTGGAGCGCCAGTTTCGCGCACGAAGGGCGGACAGGCATGGAACCAGACCGGATTCTTCATCGCCGGTTCGTAGCCGAGTCCCTTCTTCGTAATGACATGGAGCAGCACCGGCCCCTTCATCTTCAGCACATTTTCAATGGTCGGGAGAAGATGCTCAAAGTTGTGGCCGTCAATGGGACCGCTGTATTGGAATCCCAGCTCCTCAAAGAGCAAGCCGGGCAGAATCG
>JABMDG010000074.1 GCA_015904045.1 Nitrospira sp. | reverse complement strand
TGGAGTAGCACGTCGCCAAGCTCCTCACGCAGCTTGGCACGATCGCCCTGGTCGATTGTCTCCAGGACTTCATAGGTCTCTTCGAGCAGGTAAGGTTTCAGCGAGTCGTGGGTTTGTTTCCGATCCCACGGACAACCGTTCTGGGCGCGCAGCGTCGCCATGATCTCGACCAGCTTGGTAAATCGTTCCGACATCGGTGTTATCGAATCGTACAAGGCTCGTTGATAACGCTTGGATAGGCCGTCACTGTATCCTGAGAAGGGCTGCTGCTTCAATGGCGTCGGTTGGATGTACCCGCCGGCGCAATTGATTGAAACGGCAACCGGGCTGGCGTATAGTTCGCAAACCGTAGCGGCGTGTTTACGGGCAGGAATTAGCCAGGTTGGCCCTTATGTGGGTCGGCGTAAGCATTGTTAGGTGTCATAGCACAAGTTGTACGCGGACAGGAGACCATATGGCATCGATGATGATGTTTCATGTTCCAGACGATCCAGCGCTTCTAGCCGCATTCGGCGAAGTGGCGCTCCGGCATGAGCATCTGAGCCACATCCTCCGCATGACGATAAAGACTCTTGCGGGGCTTGAAGTTAATGAGGCGCTTGATGCCACGGCCTTCGACGGTGCTGCAATTCTTCGCAATCGAGTTCGCAAACTTGCGAGGCAACGGTTTGGCGAGGGCCAGACACTGCTGAAGGTCCAGTCACTTACAGAGCGCTGTCGCCGCGCGACAGAGAGGCGGAATGACTATGTTCATAGCGTCTGGGCGCAAGAACTTGATGGCGAGGCCAAGCGCCGCGGCGGCAACCGTCGTTGGCTTCCCATTCCATCCGTTGCAGAGCTGCAGACGCTAAGCCAGGAACTCCAAGCACTCGCGCAGGAACTCAATCACGCACGCCTTGAGGGCTTCATCTTCGAAGCTATTGTAGGGCGTGGTTCATCCCGTTGAGATGAAGGGATCAGGAACCATTTTCTGGGCGAATCGGGAGCGTGGAGGGGACACATGCGGTGGGGAATTGTCCCTGACACCTTTATCACGCTCAACATTGAGTTCCAGATCGCAGAACGGAGTCCGAGGCAGAAAAAGGTTCCAGGGACCATTGATCGCTTATACGAAGCCGCCGGCTATTGCGTTTCTACCCGCTCAGTCTCTAACGTACCTGTCTGATCTTCATCCCTAGGCTGCCGCCCATGCTCGAACTGCTTGTCGACCCCAACGCCTGGCTCGCGTTCGCGACGCTCGCCGGGCTCGAGATCGTTCTCGGTATCGACAACCTCATCTTCATTTCGATCCTGGCAGGCAAGCTGCCGCCCGATCGCCAAGATCTCGCGCGAAAGGTGGGCATTGCCGCGGCGCTGGTGTCACGCCTGGGTCTGTTGTTCGGGCTAGCGTGGATCATGAAGCTCACGGCGCCGCTGTTCGCGGTCGCCGGTAACGAGTTCTCGGGGAAGGATTTGGTCCTGCTCTTCGGCGGACTCTTCCTCATTTACAAGGCGACGATAGAAATTCACGACAAGCTCGAGGGGAGCGACAACGCGCCCACCGCTATGACGCAGGCGACCAGTTTTTCTGCGGTGATCTTCCAGATTATGGTGATTGATGTCGTGTTTTCCCTGGATTCGATCATCACGGCTGTCGGTATGGTCGCCGAGCTGACCATCATGGTTGCTGCAATCGTCACCGCAGTCGTCTTCATGTTCGCATTTGCCGGTGCGGTGAATGAATTCGTGAATCAGCATCCCACAATCAAGATGTTGGCGCTGGCGTTCCTGCTCGTCATCGGCTTCGCATTGATCGCGGATGGGTTCGACCTACACATTCCGAAGGGCTATATCTACTCAGCTATGGCCTTCTCCATTATGGTCGAGACGCTCAACATCCGGCTGCGCCGGCGTGGCCAGCCCGTGCACCTGCACGGGCCCGATGTGAGGCTGACACCCGTATGCCCGACTTGCGGGCAGCCGTTCGTTCGGCCGTGATGCCCACAAGCGCTTCCAGGCGACCGCCCTCGCGCTGCGTGCTCGGTGCCGTCGGCTTGCGAGCCGATAGTCCCTATGGTAGGGTACGCCACGGTGCGGTGAGGGTTTGGAGAGGGGCCGATGACAGAGCAGGAGCAGGGGTTCGTCATTCGGGATCGGCGGGCAAGCGGCGGCTCCGATACCACGCCACACCCCGCTGCTACGGCAAAACAGACGCCGTCTGATTCCCCGTCACAGGCCGAGACATCCCATCAGGATCATCCGCTTCCAGTCACCTTTTCTTCATTCGTTATTTCGCTCGGTTCGTCGTCCCTGATGCTGATGGGAGAACAGCTGGATCCACGCCAGGGCGCGTTACCGGTCAAAGGGCAATCTGACCTCGGAAGAGCAGACCGTGTTGCGCGACATGCTGTATGCGCTGCGCATGAAGTATGTCACGCTGGCATCGCCGAAGTAGTCTGGTTCGTCTCCCGCCTGCCGGTTTTCATTTCGTGGTCATTGTCCGGGCCGGTGAAATCTGTCTCCGGACTTTGAGACTCCCTCATAAGTCCGCTATAGTGGATGGGAGCGTCCTTTCGGACTAACGGAGAGCACAGCCGAAAATGCCTGACTCTGATCCTTCCACACGCGAGCCTGGAGCCGCTGCCGCAAAGCTCAGCGATTCTCAGCGGATTGCTCCCGGCACCAAACCGCGCGCCAACGGGGGTGGCCGGCCCCAGGAACCGGAGCGGAAAAAGCTCCATCTCCGTCCCGTCTGGATTGTCCTCATCCTCCTGATCCCCTGTTTGGCCCTGACGCTGTACTACTCTCAGATGGCCGTGCCGGGCGGGCAGGTGAAGGGGTCGTTGTTGCCCACGACCAGCTATGCCATGGTGCTGTTGCTGGTCAATCTTGACTTGATCGGGCTTGTGGTTCTGACGCTGCTGCTGTCGCGGAATCTGATCAAGGCGTATTTTGAGCGCCGCCATCGGCTTGTCGGCTCAGGATTTCGCACGAAGCTGATTGCCGCGTTCATCGGGTTTTCGTTGATTCCGACCGTGCTGCTTGCGGTGGTTGCCAGCGGGTTTCTCAACAAAGCCGTTGATGTGTGGTTCAGCGAACAGATCGAGAATGTGATGAAAGATTCGTACGAGGTGGCGCGCCTGCAGCATGCGGGACACATTACGCTGGCGGTGAACAGCGCGCGGGCCATTGGACAGGAATTGTTCCGTGAGGACATGCTGATTCCGGAGCAGCGTGATTTGTTGATTGCTGCGATGGCCCGCAAACGGATGGAATATGGAGTTGCCGGGATTGAAGTGTTTTCCAACAAGATGGAAACACTGACGAAGGCGCTCGATGCGAATGTGCCGGCTGTTGTGCTGGATCTGCCGATCGGCCAGCTCGTCCTCCAAGTCATCAATGGGAAGCAGGAGTTCACCTCCGTCCAGGAGGCGCAGTCGGGCCGGCTGGTGCGTGCCGGTATGCCGGTGGCCTCCGGCAGCCACAGCGGCGAGTTGGCCGGCGTGGTGGTCGTCGAAACCTACGTGTCGGAATCGTTACTGACGAAAATGGAAGGGATTACCCGCCAGTATGAGGAATATACACAGATCAAGGCGATGAAAAATCCGATCAAGGCCGGGGCGTATCTTCTTGTCGCCGTCGTGACCGTCATGATTCTGTTCAGCGCCACCTGGTTCGGGTTTTATGTCGCCCGGGGCATTACCGTTCCGATTCAGCGATTGGCGGAGGCGACGGAAGCGGTCGCGCAGGGGGATCTCACCGTCCAAATCGACGCGAAGGCGACGGACGAAATCGGCACCTTGATCGACTCCTTCAATCGAATGACGCAGGATTTACAGGGCAGCAAATCCAAGCTGGAAGAAACGAATCTGACGCTCTTGAACACCAACGCCGAACTTGATCGCCGCCGGGCCTACATCGAAACGGTCGTGGCCACCATCGCCGCCGGTCTGCTGTCGATCGATCGGAATGGAACGATTACGACGTTCAATCCGTCGGGCGAGCGCATTCTTGGCCTGGCCGGCGATCGGATTCAGGGGCGTCCGGCCAATGAGGTATTCAAAGAATTCGGGCTCGACTTGTTTCAGACCGCGTATGACCGCATGCTGGCCGACGATCGCGATGATCTGGCTCTGGAAGGACAGTTGGACGTTCAGGGAAAGCTCGTCACGATCGGTTTGAACGGGTCACGCATGCGGGATGAGTCGAACAACGACTTGGGGTTCGTGCTGGTGTTCGAAGACTTGACGGAGCTGATCAAGGCTCAGAAAGTCGCAGCGTGGCAGGGTGTTCGAGGACTTGACGGAGCTCATCAAGGCTCAGAAAGTCGCCGCGTGGCAGGAAGTCGCCCGGCGTGTCGCGCATGAGATCAAAAATCCGCTGACCCCGATTCAATTGTCGGCCCAGCGGCTGCGCAAGAAGTTTTTTGAAAAGTCACCGGATCTTGATCGGGTGTTCGACGAGGCGACCAACGTGATCATCAATGAAGTCGGCAGCCTCAAGCACATGCTGGACGAGTTCGCGAAATTTGCGCGATTGCCCGTTCCGCAGATGACGCGCCAGCCTCTCCAGGACGTGCTATTAGAAACGGCGGCGTTGTATCGAGCGGCGCAGAAGGATATCGATCTGATTCTGGACCTGGACGAAGACCTGCCGCCCATCAACTTCGATCGGGAACAGCTGAAGCGTGTGTTCGTCAATCTGTTCGACAACGCGATTCAGGCGATGAATCAAAAGGGGCGGCTGTGGGTGAGCACGAAGTACGATACGAAAAGGAGACGGGCGGTGGTGACGGTGGCGGACGAAGGACCCGGCATCGCGCCGGAAGATCAGGAGCGGCTGTTCGTGCCGTACTTTACCAGGAAAAAAACCGGAACCGGATTGGGACTTGCGATCGTGCGCCGGATCATCACCGACCATGAAGGGCAGATTCAGGCGGGGAGTAATCATCCGAAGGGGGCGGCCTTTACATTCGATTTGCCGGTTTGAGGAACGCGCTGACAAGCCTGCA
The DNA here is from genome assembly GCA_015904045.1 of Nitrospira sp. The sequence goes on along the minus strand of JABMDG010000074.1, from coordinate 834 downwards.
GGCTGGCAGAGTTGCCGAAGAACCGTTATGTCAGCGGGCTTCTTGCTAGCGTGGCAGCTCACTATATTGAGGGGAGTTATGGCGGCATCGATTTTAATTGTAGATGACGAAGAGGGGATTCGCACCTCGTTGCGAAGCATTCTTGAAGACGAAGGGTACGAGGTGGCGACCGCAGCCGGCGGAGCCGAGGCGCTGAAGATCTGTGGAAGCGATCCGCCCGATCTTATGATGCTCGATATCTGGATGCCGGAGATGGATGGGTTGGAGACCTTGCGGCGCGTGAAGGAATTTGTGCCGGCGACACAAGTCATGATGATGTCCGGTCATGGCTCCATCGAAACAGCGGTCAAGGCTGTGAAACTAGGGGCCTATGACTATATCGAGAAGCCGCTTTCTTTGGAGAACGTGACGCTGCGCGTCAAGCATGCCTTGGAACAGTATCGATTGGAGCAGGAGAATCAGACTCTGCGGACCAAGGTCCAGCAGAAATTTGAGTTGGTCGGACAGTCTCCGGCGATGCAGCAACTGCGGCAATTGATTGAAACCGCCGGTCCGACGAACAGCCGGGTGTTGATCGGCGGTGAAAACGGAACGGGTAAGGAATTGGTGGCGCGGGCCATCCACACGCACAGCGCCAGGGCCGACTATCCGTTCGTGGCCGTCAACTGCGCGGCGATTCCTGAAACGCTGATCGAGAGTGAACTGTTCGGCCATGAGAAGGGATCCTTTACCGGTGCCACCTCGATGAAGCGGGGTCAATTCGAGCAGGCCGACGGCGGTACGCTGTTTCTCGATGAAATCGGGGACATGAGCCTGAATACGCAGGCCAAGGTG
>JABMDG010000073.1:15977-20476 GCA_015904045.1 Nitrospira sp. | reverse complement strand
GACATAACCTAGCAAGGCATATGCCAATGCTATTCCATGCCTGTGCAGTGAAAATGCGGCGGTTTGCGAGCCTGAAACTTGCCGATCATGGAGTTCGGTTCAGCTTCCGTAGTCAACGACCTTCATAGTGCTGGGCTAAATATTGTGTTTCTCTGGTGTTAGCGCATGTAGGCGGTTGCCTGCGATTTACCAGTCGGCCACACGAGAGTGATTACATCTAATAGGCATGGTGAGGTGCTGTTTGTTGCCAAATTGCGTGGTATGGCTTTGAAGACTTGATGTCTTGGTAGAATATTGCCGACGAGTGAGAAGAAGCCATCAATCTATCAATGCGTTTATAATAAACAGTGTTCTTTGCCAGGGACTAAACAATTTGCTCAGAGATAGTCTGATACTGCTTCGCGATTCAACGTATGCAAGGAACCAGGCTCAGGTGAATTTTCCGTTGACGCCTTTGTCCTGGTATAGGTACCCTGCAAAGCGTGCAATGCGAGTGTGGCTGGCAATAGTTCTCGGGCGGCTGTCGTCCATAGCCACATGGGTGAGTGTTTTGGCAGGCAACGGTCTGCGTGATCTGATAACGAAGATCTGTCGATCGAATTGAAGGAGGTCTATGCAGGAGTACGGGCTCTATTGGTCAATCGTGTGTTTGATTCTTGCGGTGTATGTGTTGGTCAAGGGGGTGACCGCTGCGATTCGTCGTCGTCAACTTGGTTCCGACTCTTTGATCCCTCCTCCGGCCTATGGAATCGCGGCGTCGATGCTGCTGACGTTTGGGTTGGGGTTTTTAAAGCTTGAATTGCCCTGGTGGGGTTATCGGGCGGTATTTCCCGGCACAGCATTTCTATTTTTTGGCATCATTTATATGATCGGCCGTCGGCCATCGTCGACATGATTATGCGCGTCCGCTGATCCGCGCGAAGTGTTTGCCGCGCAGCACTCCTGCCTCAAGCTGTTGAATCACTCCTTCCAGCAGTTCCTGATGCGGGGAAACAAGGGATGGAAATTCGATACCGATTCCTTCTGAGCCTGACCAACGCACAACGGCGCCTTGAATCACAATAGGAGTCTTGCTATCAGGAAGCGTGAGCAGAAGGTCCACCTTCATCCCGGTAAAAGCGGGACAGGTACTTTGGACACGGCAACCTCTGCGGGAAAGATCATGCGATTTGCTGATTGCGTGGCGTTCCCTTCGGTGAATGAGAGTTCCGGAAAAGGAAGCATGAAATCGCGGATGTTGCCGTACAATCATGGTCTGCTCCAGGGAAAGTGGGACACATAGAGTAGGCCTGCATTCCTTGTGCCGACCTGATGGCGACAGAGCTCTTGAATTTGTCGAATATTGTCAAATATATTGAATGGTTATATGTGATGACGTAGATTGGACTTGCTCATTCCTGGACACTCGTGAAGGCCGTTTCAAACAGCCTGATGAATCCCACGATTGAAAAACGCAAGTATCCGCGCCATCCTGTCACGATTCAAAGTGTCTTTTCATCCGGCTACATCAGAGGTGAAGAAGGGACCATTCTCGATCTCTCTTATGAAGGGTGCCGGATTTTCTCTTCAAAAGTGCCGATTCCGGAATCAATGATTGAGATTCAAATCAAGCCGCGTCAGGGCCCGCCTGTTTTTGTTCCCAAGGCGGTTGTCCGGTGGACGGGCGAGTCAGCTTTTGGGGTTAAGTTTAAATCTGTCGCGGGCTATGAATCGAGCACACTCGCGCGATTGCTTTCCGTATTCCCCGCATAGCAATATTTCGAGGACTGGTCGCTGCTTCTTCTCCCGCCCATCGCTCTCAGTATGATATGCTGCACGGCGCTATGACTACCGATACATCTCTTCTCTCTGAGCTGTCCGCAGCGGCGGCGCGGCGGCGAACGTTTGCGATCATCAGCCATCCCGATGCCGGTAAAACCACGTTGACGGAAAAGTTGTTGCTGTACTCCGGACTGATCCGGACAGCCGGGATGGTGCGTGGACGCAAAGGCGGCAAGGCAACGGCATCCGATTGGATGGGCATGGAGCAGGAGCGCGGCATTTCGATAACCGCCTCGGCCATGCAATTCCCCTATAAGCACGCGGTCATCAACCTGCTCGATACCCCGGGCCACCAGGACTTTTCCGAAGACACGTACCGAACGTTGACGGCCGCCGACAGCGCCATCATGGTGATCGACGCGGCCAAAGGCGTGGAGGCGCAAACGCGCAAGCTCTTCGCCGTGTGTCGCTTACGGCGCATTCCCGTTCTGACCTTGATCAATAAGATGGATTTGCCTGGCCGTCCCCCGCTCGACTTGATGACCGAAGTGGAGCAGGCCTTAAATATTCATGCCAGCGCGGTTAATTGGCCGATCGGATCGGGGAGTGAGTTCGTCGGGATTGTCAATCGTGGCGACAGCCGTGTGGAGTTGTTCAGCAGGACTGCCCATGGCGGAGCGACCAAGGTGGATGTCGCGACCATGCCATTGGCAAGCCTTGCTCAGAGCGGCAGAGTCTCGCAGGAGGTCTTGGATCAGGTGCAGCACGATTTGGAGCTATTGGAGATCGCCGGGAATCCATTCGACCGAGAATCGTTTCTCCAGGGGGAAGTCACGCCGGTGTTTTTCGCCTCGGCGCTGACGAATTTCGGCATCGAGAGTTTCTTGGATTCTTTTGTGAAGCTGGCGCCATCCCCCGGCGCGAGACCGGCAGACGCCGACAATGGAACCGAACTCTTCATCGATCCAGTGGAGCGGCCCTTCAGCGCCTATGTCTTCAAGCTCCAAGCCAATATGAACCCCAAGCATCGCGACAGCACCGCGTTTCTGCGGGTCTGTTCCGGGCGATTTGAGCGGGACATGCTGGTCAAGCACCATCGCCTTGACCGGGAGGTCCGGCTTTCCCGTCCGCATAGTCTGGTGGCGCAGGAACGGAGTACGGTGCGAGCGAGTCTCTCCGGATGTGCTGGCTCAGGTGCGGCACGATCTGGAGTTGCTGGACATCGCGGGGAACCCCTTCACCCGACAGGCGTTCCTGCAAGGGGAGGTCACACCGGTCTTCTTCGCGTCAGCCCTCACCAATTTCGGCATCGAGAGTTTTTTGGATGCGTTTGTGCGGCTCGCGCCTTCTCCCAGCGCGAGACCGGCTGACGGTGACGACGGGAGTGAGATGTCCGTCGATCCGATCACGATGCCGTTCAGCGCCTATGTCTTTAAGCTCCAGGCCAACATGAACCCCAAACACCGGGACAGTACGGCGTTTCTCCGGGTGTGCTCCGGGCGGTTCGAACGCGACATGGTGGTGAAGCATCATCGGTTGGGCAAGGAGGTCCGGCTCTCCCGCCCGCACAGCCTGGTCGCGCAAGAACGGAGCACGGTGGAAGAAGCTTTTCCCGGCGACATCATCGGCATCATCAACCCTGGCCTTTTTGCCATCGGGGATACGATCTCGGCGACCGGCGGGTTCAACTTCAAGCCCCTCCCGCAATTTCAGCCGGAGATCTTCGCGCGTATCCGGCCCGCAGACGTCGGCAAACGGAAGTCGTTCGATAAGGGCATGTGGCAGATGACGCAGGAGGGGACCGTACAGCTCATGCGAAGCCTGCACGACCAGGAGCCGTTGGTCGCCGCAGTCGGGCGACTGCAATTCGATGTGCTCCAATACCGCCTGCGGGAGGAATACCGTGTCGAGACGGTCCTGGATGCCCTGCCGTTTACGTGCAGCGCCTGGCTGGACGGCGATCCCGCGACATTCAAGGCCCCGTCGGCGTCCATGATCGTCAAAGATCAGCGTGACCGCGTCGTTGTTCTCTTCGGCGATCAGCTCATGAAAACCATCGCCCGCGACCGCAACCCCGGACACACCCTCCGAGACATGGGCTGATCTCCTCAACCATTCGCGGCCGTGACACAATAGCGCTCCACGAGCTGAACAAAATTCCAAGAATTGCCCCACCTTTCATTTTCCGGGTATGATGAAAGTCCTCCAAAGTGGGCCTTTTACGTATGTTGCCAGACTGGACGAGGTATCGACCGTGCTACCCCTGAACTGCTCGTGATCGCCGTCAAGGCGAAGGATGCGAAAGAAAAAGCAGACGCCCGGAAGAACCGGCCGAAGCTGTAATGAGGAGAGGTGTCGATGCGTGTGTGGCTCATGCTCATGTTCATGCTGGTTCTCGGAATTCCATCTGTTCAGTCGGAACAGCCTCAGGTGGAGATCGTCAAAATGCCGGCGCAACTCGGCACACGGTACTTCGATCCCAAGCATCCGCCGCCTGACCGGCCGCCGCTCATTGGACCCGAAGAGGCGGTGTGTGTTGGGGATTTCCTCTCCGATGCGTCCGTCGGCGGCCAGGTCATGCAGATCGATGCGACGCATGCGAAGGCCAGGATCAACCGGATTAAAGTGACGCTGCAACTCAACATCACGATCTGGATGCCGAATAATCCGCAGCAGTGGACTGTTGAACATGAAGAGGGGCATCGGCAGATTTCGGAATATTACTATCGGAACGCTGA
>JABMDG010000073.1:5841-15877 GCA_015904045.1 Nitrospira sp. | reverse complement strand
GCGGCAAGGCAACGGCATCCGATTGGATGGGCATGGAGCAGGAGCGCGGCATTTCGATCACCGCCTCGGCCATGCAATTTCCCTATAAACAAGCCGTCATCAATTTGCTCGATACCCCCGGCCACCAGGATTTTTCTGAAGACACCTACCGGACTCTCACGGCCGCCGACAGCGCCATCATGGTCATTGATGCCGCCAAGGGAGTGGAGGCGCAAACACGCAAGCTCTTTGCCGTATGCCGTCTGCGGCGCATTCCGGTTCTCACTCTGATCAATAAGATGGATTTGCCTGGCCGCCCTCCGCTCGATTTGATGACGGAGGTTGAGCAGGCCTTGAATATCCATGCCAGCGCTGTCAATTGGCCGATCGGATCGGGGAGCGAGTTCGTCGGGATTGTGAATCGAGAGAACAGTCATGTGGAGTTGTTCAGCCGGACCGCTCATGGCGGGGCGACAAAGGTGGATGTTGATACCATGGCATTGGCAAACCTTGCACAGAGCGGCAGGGTTTCGCAGGAGGTACTGGAACAGGTCCGGCACGATTTGGAACTACTGGAGATCGCCGGGAATCCCTTCGATCGGGAATTATTTCTCCAGGGAGAGGTCACACCGGTGTTTTTCGCCTCGGCTTTGACGAATTTTGGCATCGAGAGTTTCTTGGATGCTTTTGTGAAGCTGGCGCCATCCCCCGGCGCACGGCCGGCCGATGCCGAGGATGGATCCGAACTCTCCATCGACCCGATCGAACGACCGTTCAGCGCCTATGTGTTCAAACTCCAGGCCAATATGAATCCCAAGCACCGCGATAGTACCGCATTTTTGCGGGTATGTTCAGGACGATTCGAGCGGGACATGCTGGTCAAGCACCATCGCCTCGGTCGGGAAGTCCGGCTTTCACGGCCGCACAGTCTCGTGGCGCAGGAACGGAGTACGGTGGAAGAGGCGTTTCCCGGCGATATCATCGGCATCATCAATCCGGGGTTGTTCGCCATCGGCGATACCATTTCCACGACCGGAGGATTCAACTTCAAACCCTTGCCGCAGTTCCAACCGGAAATTTTCGCGCGTATTCGCCCTAGCGACGTCGGCAAGCGAAAGCCCTTCGACAAGGGCATGTGGCAGATGGCGCAAGAGGGAACTGTTCAGATCATGCACAGTCTTCACGATCAGGAGCCCTTGGTTGCCGCAGTCGGACGGCTCCAATTTGATGTGCTGCAATATCGGCTGCGATCTGAATATCGTGTCGAGACTATGCTGGATCAGCTGCCGTTTACGTGCAGCGCGTGGCTGGATGGTGATCCCGCGACATTCAAGGCCCCGTCGGCGTCCATGATCGTCAAAGATCAACGTGATCGCATTGTTGTGCTCTTCGGAGATCAGCTGATGAAGTCCATCGCGCGGGATCGGAACCCCGGACATACCCTCCGAGACATGGGCTGACCTCCTCGACCCTCTGCCGCCCTGACGCAATAGCATCCCACGAACGCAGATAGAAATCCCAGAATTGCCCCGCCTTTCATGTTCCGAGTATGATGGTAGCTCTGAAAAGTGGACCTGTTACTTATGTTACCAGACCGGACGAGGTATCGACGGTGCTACCCCTGAGCTGCTCGTGATCGCCCCGTCAAGGCGAAGGATGGGAAAGAAAAAGCAGACCTCTTAAAGAATCGGCTGAAGCTGTAATGAGGAGAGGTGTCGATGCGTGTGTGGCTCATGCTCATGTTCATCCTGGTTGTCGGAGTTCCATCTGTTCAGTCGGAACAGCCTCAGGTGGAGATCGTCAAAATGCCGGCTCAACTTAACACACGGTACTTCGATCCCAAGAATCCGCCGCCTGATCGGCCGCCGCTCATGGGACCCGAAGCGGCGGTGAGTGTTGGGGATTTCCGCTCCGATGCGTCCGTCGGCGGCCAGATCATGCAGATAGATGCGACGCATGCGAAGGCCAGGATCAACCGGATTAAAGTGACGCTGCAACTCAACATGACGATCTGGCTGCCGAATAATCCGCAGCAGCGGACTGTTGAACATGAAGAGGGGCATCGGCAGATTTCGGAATATTACTATCGGAACGCTGAAGGGATTGCCAGGGGTATCGCGCAGCCCCATTTTGGCAAGACCATCGATCTGAGCGGCGCTGACTTGCGCCACGTTCTCAGCGCGGCGATAGACAAGATCGCGGAAGAGATTACTGTCGAGTACAAGAGGCAGATGCCGGTCGAAACGACACAAGCTCGATATGACGACATTACCGAACATGGCCGCAAGGAGATCCCGGTGCCGGATGCCGTCGCCCAGGCGTTGAAGGAAACCTATCCGGAGCCGGAGAAGGCCGCCGCGGCGCTCGTCGACCGTCCTGAATATCTGGCCTGGAAGAACTTCAGACCTGGTGCGAAGGTGGTGTACGCCGCTCGGTACTGGAACCTGGCCGGCTTGAACAAATTCGTGGCCGGTCCGATCACTTCTCTCAAGGCCTATCAGTTGCGGGGCATCAACGCTGAGGGCGTCAGGCTATGGTTCAGCCAAGCTCCCACTGATCGGTATGGGAGGCCCATGCCTCCGAATGAATGGGAAGAAACCATCGCCGCTCAGTATGATTCCAGTGTCGGCCCGTCGGCGAATCAATCCCGTTCTGCCCAACTGCTGACTGTCTTCCATCAAGCCGGCAATCTCGCGATGGGGGTCCAACCCACCCCCCGACCAATTGAAACCGGCGAAGACACGATTGAGGTCAATGGCGCGCGGATTGCGACGCAGTGGGAGTCTGCGACGTATGAGTACGACACGTCGGTGTGGCCGACCTTCAAGAATTGCCGTCTAGTCATCAAGCTCTGGACCAGCGACGCCGTTCCAACCGGGTTGGTTCGCAAGACCGAAGAGAGAACCTGCCCGCCGGGCGGGGATCAGTTGGCGCGAGTCATGGTTGAAACGTATCTCCAGTCGTTCGAGGGGCTTACCCTGGCGGCGAGCAAGTGAGACGCACAGGGAGCGGAAGGGTAGCCCCGCGGGCTGGAAGCATTGTGACCCGAGCCCTTTCGGGTGAACGACAGAATCAGCGTGGCGCGGTCGATTTCATGAGGCTGTCGGCTTGCGGCGGCAGGAAGCCGAGATAGCCGCGATGCCGTTCCGCCAGTTCCAAGACTGAGAACGGCTGGCCATCCACCATTTCAGGGGCGGAAAAGATTTGCCGGAGGTGGTCGCCGCGCTCTCCGACGATATTCCCGGCAAATACCACACCCTTTTGTTTGAGCCGCTCCACTGCTTTCTCGATGTCTTCGACCCGCACTGCCACATGGTGAAAGTCCTGGTCTCCGAATTTCTTGAGAGCATAGCGCAATTTGTGCGGATCGCAAGTCGAGGGATGAGCCAAACGGAGCGAGAACATCGCTCGCCAGATCATGGGCCCAATCCACGCCTCGCCCAGTCCATGGGGATCGCCCGGGAGTTCGATGTATGCGCCGCAACGAGGAGACCATGCGCTGTTCGTGAGGTGCCATGGCCGACTCGGATGGCAGATTGGCGAGTTGGATGACGGCCAGCATCTCTCCCGCGAACGACAGTCCCTCCGTGACCACTTCACAACTCGCCACAGGGGCTACCTGAGCGTCAGGCGGTAAGGACTGATTCGGTGGAGCGCTGGTGCTCATTCCCGCTTCCATTGAGTAGTGTGCATTGCACGCCAGTGGTGTTCGCCCCGTTCGATGCTCTCGACTGCAAAATGGATGTAGGTCTTGAGATGACGGCGCGTCATCGACACCGGAGAGACCTTGAGGGTCACGAGCGGCAATACCAAGTGGCTGCCGGCCAACGACTCGCTCGGAATTGACGGAACGCGTACGCGCACACCCGTGAAGGACATGTCTTCCAGCGTTCCCGCTAGTGAGACCGTTGGAGTGCGTAATCGACACGATGTTTCATAAGCCACACGCGGCATTCGGCGTTGTTCCCAGGTGAAGGATTTCCAGGGGGAAGCAAGGGCGTGCAGCAATGACCGCACGCTGCCTGCAATGCCCGGCTGAATGCGATAGCTCTCCTCCCAGGACGCAGGGTCACCGAACATCTTGTCGACAAGCACCTCTGTGGTTGGATCATCGAGTTCGACAAACTGAACCCCGGCGATCACGTCACCGGATGGCGTTCGTTCTTGTCTCATGAGTCGTCCACTCAATCGCACGATAGTGCCTTGGGAGGAGGTGAGAAGCAGCCGCACCGTGTGTTGTGCCGTAAAGACGGGATGTTCTACGGATAGTGCGGCACCAGACTCGTTGATATTGAGAATGCGCACGGGGGTGGAACTGCCGTCCATGAACAACTCGCCGACGAAATCCCGATTGAGCCGAAACGCCTGCCGGCCCTGCGGTTGTTCACTGGCCACAAACATGGCGATCGTCAACAGGATGAGATTGGCCGTGCCCCAAAACAGGCTGACCGGGAGCCCGGCATCACCCGTGCCATGCCAAAGATCCTGAATGCCCAGGACCAACCCGCCAATTAACAATCCGAAGATCACCAAATGCGGCCACGCTAAGGTCAACTCAGCAGACGTGTTTTTCTTGACTCGCTGTCCTTTGGGCGTCACTTCAAACGTCCGTTCTTTCCTCGGGGCCGCGAGCGCTTTCAGCGCGACCGCGCTCAGCGCGAAGCACATGGCGAGTTCATAGATGTCCGACCAGAAGGGATTGCGAGAACCGCGGGTTACGGGGCGCATCGCGAGGGCCGACGCGATGTAAAAGGGAAAGAAGTGCAACGTAAGCAGCGTGATATCCGCGTGAAGCGGCGGGGTGTGGAACAGCAGGCTTGCCAGTGGAGCCACGAGGCAGATCACGCGCGGCAGGCCGAAGAAAAAATAGAAGATCGATCCAAAATAATCCAGGCGCTGCGCGAAAGTGAGGCCGCGCTTTGTGAGTGGATTGTCACGGAGGAGCACCTGGATGCAGCCCATGGCCCAACGTTTACGTTGCTTCAGGTACCCCTCAAATGTCTCCGGCATGAGGCCCGCCGACAGCACGCGATTGAGGTAGCAGGACTTGTATCCCTTTGCGTGCAAATTCATGCTGGTGTGAATGTCTTCGGTGATGGTCTGTGTCTGGAATCCGCCGATGTCTTCCAGGGGTTTGCGGCGAAGCAGACCGCCGCTGCCGGCGAAGAAGGCGCTGTTGTGCGTGTCCCTGCCTGCCTGGAGCGACCGGAAGAACAAGGCTTGCTCGTTCATGACCTGACTTCCGACACGCAGGTTCCGCTGGAAAATGTCGGGATTATAGAAGTGGTGGGGAGTCTGAACGATAGCTACGTTGGGATCATCGAAGAACCCGACGGTTTCTTTCAGGAATGTACGGGCAGGGACGTGGTCCACATCGAACACGGCGATCAACTCGCCGTCAGTCATATGAAGCGCGTGGTTCAGGTTTCCAGCCTTCGCATGGCGGGGACTATCCGGTCGGGTGAGGTAGCCACACCCCAGTTCGGCTGCAAGGGTCTTGGCTTCAGGACGATGGCCATCATCGAGCACATACACGGTGAAGCGGTCTCTTGGATAGTCTTGCCTCAAACACCCGATCAACGATTGTCGTAGGAGCGAGAGCGGTTCATTGACCACCGTGACCATGATGTCCACGGTCGGGTAGGTCGTGATTGGGACCGGATGCCGGTCGGTCGGTGACCAGGATTGATAGGTGAAAAATAAGAACTGGGACAGGCCGTAGAGTTCCGCGAGATAGACCGTCCCTCCTACAATCATGCTGGTCAGGTCGTCGGTCGGGAGCGTGTAAAGAGCCCGCCAGATGATATAGCGGAGATAGAGTAGAAGGCTGAGACTGAGGACCCAGCGTCGTCCTCGGTCCTGTTTGACCAGCAGGCCAATGGCGAAGAGAGCCACGCCGGACAGTCCCGCCGCGATTGGAGTCCCAAACAGAGTATCGATAAACGTCATAACAAAGGTTGGCGAGAGATAGGGTGCTGCTCTCTGCCGGTGGTAGAACCATAGGGCATCAGCGCCTGTCAGCCTATACCACGGATGAGGAGCAGCCTTTTGAAGGGGGCACGCAAGTCATTGATAGAGGTGGGAAACATTAGGAGAGAAGAAGGCGCGTCTCATCGAAAGAGGGGGAAGTCAGGTCACGCCGTTCAGCGTGGGGCGGTCGATTTCATCAGACTATCGGCTTGTGGTGGCAGGAAGCCGAGGTAGCCCCGGTGCCGTTCCGCCAGCTCTAAGACGGAGAAGGGTTGGCCGTCGACCATTTCAGGGGCGGAAAAGATCTGCCGGAGATGGTCTCCCGGTCTGCCGACGATGTTTCCGGCAAACACCACCCCCAGCTGTTTGAGCCGCTCTACCGCCCGGTCGATATTTTCGACCCGTACCGCGATATGGTGAAACACCCGGTCTCCGAATTTCTTGACCCAGCCGGGGATGATGCTGGTTTGTCCGCGGTCGCCCGCATAGGCCTGATCGACGAAGAGGGCGGGGTAGCCGGCCTTGCGATAGACCTTGGCATACCAATCGTCGTATTCAAGGGTTTCATCGTACCCATAGCCCAGCGCAACAAACGGCTCTGCGCCATGATCGATGTCGAAGGTGCGAATGGTCAGGTGATCGATGACCGGGAACAATCCGACCCCCGCATTGTCGAGCATGGTCTTGAGCACACCGGCGGCTCTGTTGCGCGCCACGTAGTCGGCCACCATGCGTTCAATGAGTGCATCCAATGTTGCAGCCTGATCCATGAGGGGCTCCTTCCGTACGACCTCGTCAAACGCCACTCGTCAACCGTCAATCGGGGGAGGAACTTCCGGCTATTCACGATCGACGCCTGACGAATGACAGCGTCACTCTCCAAATCTAATGCCTTGAGCCAACGGGAGTTCCGTTCCCCAGTTGATGGTATTGGTTTGGCGGCGCATATAGGCTTTCCATGCATCCGATCCGGCCTCACGCCCGCCACCCGTTTCTTTCTCTCCGCCGAAGGCGCCGCCGATTTCGGCGCCGGACGTGCCGATATTGATATTGGCGATCCCGCAGTCGCTGCCGGCGGCGGACAGAAATTGCCCCGTGCGGCGCACGTCATTGGAAAACATGGCGGATGACAAACCTTGTGGCACGTCGTTCTGCATGGCGATCGCCTCGTCGATGGTTCGAAACGTCATCACGTACAGAATCGGCGCGAAGGTTTCACGCTGCACGACGGGCCAGCGGTTCTCCGCGCGGACGATCGTCGGCTCTACAAAGTAGCCGGGCCGATTCAGAACGTGTCCACCGCAGAGAATCTGGCCGCCTTCCCGCTTGATCTCGTCGATCGTCGAGCGATAGCCCTCCACGGCAGCAGGATCGATGAGCGGCCCCATGAGCACATTAGGCTCCAGCGGGTTTCCGATGTGGACTTGGGCATAGGCCTTCACCAGTTTGCCCACCAATTGTTCGTAACGCGATTCGTGGACGAAGAGGCGCCTGGTGGTCGTGCACCGCTGGCCGGCGGTGCCGACGGCGCCGAACAGAACGGCGCGCACGGCCATGTCGAGGTCGGCGGTGTCATCGACGATCACCGCATTGTTGCCGCTGAGTTCCAGCAGCGTTCGGCCCAGACGCTCTCCCACAAGCGAGGCGACGCGGCGACCCACAGGGACCGAGCCGGTGAACGAAATGAGCGGCAGCCGACGATCCTTGACCATGTGCTCGGCCAGGTCGGCTTGGTCGGTGATAAAGAGCGAAAAAATCCCCTGATACCCCTGCTGTTGCATGACACGATTGCAAATCTGCTGCACGGCGATCGCGCAGAGGGTGGCCTTGGGCGAGGGTTTCCAAATGACGGTGTCGCCGGCAATTGCGGCGACAAAGGCATTCCAGGCCCACACGGCGACGGGAAAGTTGAACGCGGTGATGACGCCGACAGGGCCCAGCGGGTGCCACTGTTCGCTCATATGATGGGCCGGCCGTTCGGATTGCATGGTCGCGCCGTAGAGCATCCGGGCTTGGCCGACGGCAAAATCGGCCATGTCGATCATTTCCTGCACCTCGCCGTCTCCCTCGGCCTTGATCTTGCCGACTTCCAACGACACCAAGGTGCCCAGCTGGTCCTTCTTCTCCCGCAAGGCTTGCCCGATGAGCCGGACGACCTCGCCCCGTTTCGGTGCGGGGACCAAACGCCACGCGGCGAACGCCTCGACTGATTCTTTGACAATACGCTCGTAGTCGTCCTGTGAACAGGCGGCAACAGTGGCAATGGGTTCACCGGTCGACGGGTTGATGGATTGCACGTGGGCTCTGCCGGATTGGGGGGACCACCAGCCGCTTCCCGTGCTGCCGCCGGAATTGACCGCTTGAATGCCGAGATCCTTGAGGGTTGCGTGCGTGGCGTTCATCGAAAGCATGCTCCAAATTCGTTGTTGAGAAAATCCTGCAATAAGATCGTCTCCTGCGTGACAAACCCACGATATCGCGCCGGGCGGCTCAAGACGAGATCCATGACGCAACAGGCACTCGATGCGGTAGTAACTTGAATCGCGGACCACAGCTTGCCTTTGATGCATTGGGGGTAAATTTTTTTGACGTAATTCTCCTCGAAGAATCCCCCATGTTGGGTCCCCGACACCGACGCGTAGATCAGGACGACGTCTTGAAGAGTCTGAGGGATTGCGTGTTCGAGCACGCGCTTCAGCGTCTCCCGATCTTCGTTGAGCTTGAGGTCTTTCATCAATAAGTGGATTTTCTCGCAATGGCCGGGGTAGCGAAGCGTCTTGTAATTCATGGTCCGGACTTTGCCGGCATAACTGTCGGCCAGCGTGCCCAAACCTCCCGACGTATTAAAGGCTTCATAAAGCAGTCCGTCCAACTCGATCGTTTCATGACCTTCCAGCGGCTGGAGTGGAACCTTCTCACCGCCTTCGATGCCGTAGCAGAGATTGCCGTACTCGTTGATCAAACCGTCGGTGGACCAGGTGAGCGAATATTTCAGCGCGTTGCTGGGATGGACCGGCAACGCTCCGACGCGCATCTTGACCGTATCCAGCGTTTCAAAGTGTGTCATCAAATCATGGGCAGCGATGCTGATGAAGCCAGGCGCCAACCCGCACTGCGGCATGAAGGCACGCGCGGCGCCTCCGCTCAGGATCTTGACCTGATTCGTCACCTCGACGTCTTCGGTGAGATCGAAGTAGTGTGCCCCATGGGTCAGCGCCAGGCCGGCGACGGTGGGGTTGCAGAAATAGGGAAGGCTCGACAGAATCGCGTCGACCGGGTGCGCCGACAGATAGGTACTCACGGCGTCGGGATGGCGGACATCCAGAATGCAGGGGGTGACGCGCTCCAAGCCCAGGTCTTCCACGAGATGTTTCGGCGCGTCCAGAGTGAGGTCGCCCAGATGCACCTCATAGGTCCCGCGTTGGGCTAAGAGACAGGCAATCAGCGAGCCGATTTTCCCCGCGCCGAGAACCAGCACCCGATGCATCATTCCCCCTCCCTGTGCATTAGTATACTCCTCTCGTGAATTTTGAACACATCCGCGGAGGATTTACGTGCAGCGGCCGGCTTATGGCTGAGCCGCAGGATCCGGGCAGTCGATCAGATATTGCGGGCGAGACTCTGGTATTGAAGTCGTGGCGGTGAGGTGAAATGCCGGGATATCGGCTTTGAGACGCCGCAGCAGGCGCTCCATTTTCATCGTGGCCGGCACGTCGCAGAGCCAGACGTGCATGCCGGATTCCAGGTCGTCGAAATGCCGCTGCACGCGAAAGCTCGGCTGCTCCATGAAATAGGCCGAAAGAAATCCGTTCACGGCGGTCACAACCCAGGGATGTTCCTTGATGTACCGATAGCTGAGCCGCAGTTCGGTGACGGTAACGTTGTCTTGCGGGTCCATCGCCACACTCTAGCAATGTTTCCATTGAGATCGCCACCATGAATGAAAGACGTGGCGCGCGGATTACCGTTGGTAGCAATTTCTGATGGGATCGTCCGGTGGCGAGTCGCGCACGCAGTTGGGGCCCATGGGCCGCGGGATACTGACATACCCTTCAGCCGTATGGCCCTTTTCCAAAATCGCATAATG
>JABMDG010000073.1:3544-5741 GCA_015904045.1 Nitrospira sp. | reverse complement strand
TTCAGGACTTCAGACAGCACATCCATCTGATGAATCTCTAGCAAGAGACGTTTCGGCAAAACAGGCCGGACGCCAGGATAAACAATCTGCGAGCTTAGCACTCTTCGGATAAGAGAGCTAGACGCGCGGCTAAGACGCCACAGAACTTGTCTTGTAGAGTGCAAACAAAGACAGCGTGACACAGGAACGGCGCCAGTAATGTCAGGACAGTACAGGGGAGGAGGTCATCATGATGAATGCAGCGGTGGGAGAAATGGACAGGCTAAAGACCCGGCTCAAAGAGATCTGGACGGCCGGAGACTACGATCGTTTTTCACGGTACATGGAAGGAAGCGCGCGAGAGTTCTACGAGCGGCTCGACATCGCGCCGGGTAGCCAGCTGCTTGACGTCGCCTGTGGCTCCGGTCAGCTGGCACTGATGGCGGCGAGAGATGGGATGGAGGTCACGGGTGTGGATATCGCGAGCACTTTAGTGGAACGGGCTCGGGCTCGCGCGCAAGCAGAAGGGCTGAAGATCCGGTTTGAGGAGGCCGATGCCGAAGCGCTTCCCTTCGACGACGCGAGCTTCGACGTGGTCGTCAGTCTCATCGGCGCGATGTTTGACCCGCGGCCTGACCATGTCGCGAAGGAATTGCTGCGAGTGTGTGCACCAGGCGGCACCGTTGCCATGGTCAATTGGACGGCACAGGGATTCATTGGGCAGATGTTCAAGACGATTGCGAAGTTCATCGCCCCGTCCGGCATGCCGTCACCCGTGCTGTGGGGGGACGAGCTGACCGTTCGTGCGCGGCTTGGCCATGGACTTTCACAGCTTAGCCTGACGAGGCGGCGGTATCTCTTCAGCTACCCCTTTCCTCCAACGGAGGTCGTCGAGTTCTTTAGGCGGTACTACGGACCGATTAACCGAGCCTTCGCCGCGCTTGACGAGGAGGGGCAAACGCGGTTGCGGCAGGAACTCGAAATGCTCTGGGCCGCGCACAATCGCACTGGGGCGGACTGCACAACTGTCTTTGCGGAGTATTTGGAAGTCATCGGTATTCGGGTGTAACCTCGAGGCCAGAACGGAATACGAGTCGAAAGGCCGGCACCATCAACGATGTTCAACCGAGGTCGAGAAAAAGGAAGAACACGCGATTATGCTCGACTATGCTCGACATCGAATTGTTCGCTCTCTGGTTTAAATCGGCCCTGGCGGGAATGCTCCTGACAATGCTGATGCCTCGAACATGAAAACGCAAACATAGTAACATCCATTCCACGATCTACCGGGAGGTCGGTTATGAAGTTCCAGCACATCATCGGACTCGCTACGGCGGCGCTGCTCGCCTGGGCCGCGCCCGGTTCAGCCGCAGAGTCGATGGGCGCTGCTGTGCCCCAGAAAAACAATTCTGGCGCGGTTCCTCTTTACACAAACCTTGGCTCCCATCACAAACGCATTTCCACAAGAGTCCCCGCTGCACAACAGTACTTTGACCAAGGCCTGCGACTGGTGTACGGATTCAATCATGCGGAGGCGATCCGCTCATTTACGCGCGCCGCAGAGCTCGATCCCGCCTGTGCCATGTGTTACTGGGGGATTGCACTTGCCTATGGGCCGCACGTCAACGCTCCCATGGATGCGGCGAGCGGTGTCACGGCGTATGCGGCGGTGCAGAAAGCGTTGTCCCTCAAATCCCAGGCCACGGCATCTGAGCGCGCCTACATCGAGGCACTCGCGCAGCGCTACGAGGCGGCCCCGACGGCCGATCGTACCCGGTTGGACACGTCGTATTCGAGTGCAATGGGTAAAGTGGCTCACACCTATCCCAACGATCTCGATGCTGCGACTTTGTATGCCGAATCGCTGATGGACCTTCGCCCATGGAATTACTGGCGCCCAGATGGGACTCCGTACCCTGGCACGAATGAAATCGTCCGCCAGTTGGAGAGAGTCATCTCGCAGAATCCGAACCATCCTGGCGCCTGTCATTACTACATCCATGCCGTCGAGGCGGTCAACCCGAAGGCCGCGGTGCCGTGCGCCGAACGGCTCGCTCGGCTCATGCCGGGTGAGGGGCACATGGTGCACATGCCCGCGCATATCTATATCCGCGTTGGACGATGGAACGATGCCATCCAGGCCAACCAGCATGCCATCCACAGCGACGAGGTGTTCATCGAAGGACAGCATCCGATGGGCGTCTATCCGCTCGCATAC
>JABMDG010000073.1:0-3444 GCA_015904045.1 Nitrospira sp. | reverse complement strand
GCCTCCGTGCCTTCATCGCCAAGCGAGTGAATGATCAGGTCCATGTCGACGATATCCTGCAAGACGTCTTTGTCAGTGTCCATCGGCACATAGACAGTGTGAACGATCCTGGCCGGTTAGTCTCATGGGTCTACCAGGTCACGCGCAATACGATCATCGATTATTACCGGAAGCCAGGAAGGCAGCGAGAGGTTCTTGCCGGGTTAGGCGCTGACATTGAGGAATCCCGCGCTGCACCGACGATTTCAGATGCCACTTCTGGAGACAATACCGGTGAGCTTCGCACGGAACTCGCCAGCTGTCTGCGTCCCATGATCGATCGGCTGTCAAAGCACTATCGAGATGCGATCATTCTCGTGGAACTTGATGGACTCACGCAGCAGGCTGCCGCCAAACGCATGGGCATTTCGTTGTCAGGGATGAAATCGAGAGTTCAGCGGGGGCGCACACAACTTAAACATCTCTTGGCCGAATGTTGCCAGATCGAACTGGATCGCCGGGGCGGGGTAAGGGAGTTCGAAGTCCGGGATACCGGCTGCGCCCCCTGCCAGTCACAACCGGCCAGGAGTTGCCGGTGAAGGTTGCAATTATCGGTGGTGGACCTGCAGGCCTCATGGCGGCGGAAACAGCCGTCGCGGGAGGCGCACAGGTCGAGCTCTACGACGCAATGGCGTCTGTCGGCAGAAAGTTTCTGCTGGCCGGCAAGGGCGGATTGAATCTCACGCATTCCGAGCCGCTGGACACCTTCCTTACGCGCTATGGGTCACGCCGGGCGCAACTTACGCCGACCATTCGATCGTTCGGTCCAGGCGAAGTTCGTGAGTGGGCCCAGCGACTCGGTATCACGACTTTCGTCGGAACCTCCGGCCGTATTTTCCCGACCGATCTCAAAGCGGCGCCGCTCTTGCGTGCATGGCTGCGCCGGTTGCGGAAGGCCGGTGTACAGTTCCATGTCCGGCACCGGTGGTGCGGATGGGACGGGCAGGGACAACTTCAGTTTTCCACGCCACAGGGCACACGCTCGATTCTCGCTGATGCCGTGGTCCTGGCCCTGGGGGGCGGAAGTTGGCCGAAACTTGGTTCGGATGCTGGATGGATACCGATTCTCGAAGAACGACGGGTGCCGGTTAAGCCGCTGCAACCTGCCAATTGCGGGTTTGATCTGAAGTGGACAGACCACTTCCGAACAAAATTTGCCGGACATCCTGTCAAGAGCGTGGGCGTCGTCGTGAAGACTGTGGACGATGTTGTCATTCGACGGCAGGGTGAATTCATCATCACCGAAACAGGTGTAGAGGGTGGGGTCATTTACTCGGTGTCAGCCGCCTTGCGCGACGTGATCGCTGGGAAAGGCGTGGCTACACTTCGTCTCGATCTCGCTCCGGATCGCGAGGTTCAGCGGTTGATCAAGGATCTTTCGCAGCCTCGCGGCAAGCGCACAATGGCGACACAGCTTGAACGCCGCGCGGGTATCGCTGGAGTGAAGGCAGGATTGCTTCGTGAAGTACTTTCCAAAGAAGAGTTTGCGGATCCCGTCCGGTTGGCGGCGGCGATCAAATCACTGCCGTTACGACGTGCGGAAACCGGCCGCCTTTCCCATCCCTGAAAATAGTTCGCCTAAGATAACAAAACCATAGCTCCTTTGCCTAGCACTTCTTCAATATCCGACACGAAATGTTCGCTGGCAGACACGGTGAGGTTGGGAAGGGGGGCGGTCTCGGCTTCCAATGCCGTATCCATCTGAAATGAGAGTGAGACTGTAGTCCCCCCGGGATGTCGTTGCAGCACTTCGCGCAAACGCAGGAGTTGATCCTGGACTTCAGGACGATCCGTGAGCCGGATATGAACTCGTTTCACTGCCTGCTTTTGGACCTCAGCCAGCGGTTCGATCTTACTGACACGGAGTTTCGTACCCTTATCACTACGGTCAATCGTTCCACTGAGGCGAACCAGCCGTTCAGGTGCGATCAGATCACCTGCCGCCTTAAAGAGATCGGGGAATACGATCACTTCCACCGTGCCCTGGAGATCTTCCAGCGTCAGATAGGCCATCCGGTCGCCCTTCTTGGTCAGCGTCGTTTTGACCGAAGCCACGATGCCGCAGAGTTTGACCTCTTTACCGTCCGATAACTCCGTGAGGCCGATCGTTGTGGCGGTCGACAAGGCTCCGATCGTCGTTTCGTACCGGGTTAATGGATGGGCAGAGATATAGAACCCGGTTAATTCACGCTCGTATGTGAGGCGCTGGGCCTGATCCCATTCCGGGATAGAAGGCAGGGGTGGCATGGCTATTGTTGCTGTTTCTTGGCCGGAGAATTCATCGCCGAAGATGCTGGTCTGTCCAAGTTCCCGTTCCCGCTGCGCCGCGGCACCCTCTTCGATCGCTTGATCGAGGACCGCCATCAGCTGTGCGCGCTTGGCGCCGGTCGAATCGAAGGCCCCGGTCTTGATCAATCCCTCCAACATCCGCTTGTTCGCCTTGCGGAGATCGATTCGTCTGCAGAACTCAAAGAACGAGGCGAATGGACCGCCCTCATTGCGAATCGCCACAATGGACTCAACGGCACCTTCGCCAACGTTTTTGATCGCTGCCAGACCGAAGCGAATCACGCCGTCGGCCACGGCGAAGTTTTTCTGGCTGGCATTCACATCCGGGCCCAGCACCTTGATGCCAAGGTCGCGGCATTCGGTAAAGTATCCCATGATCTTATCGGTATTGCCCATGTCCGTCGTCATGAGAGCCGCCATGAATTCGGTCGGGTAGTGGGATTTTAAATAGGCGGTCTGGTAGCAGACCACGGCATAGGCGGCGGCGTGTGACTTATTGAAGCCGTAGCCGGCGAATTTCTGAATCAGCTCATAGAGTTTCTCGGCTTTTTTCTCGGGAATTGCATTCTTCTTCGCGCCGTCCAGGAACTGGACGCGAAGCTTTTCCATCTCCTCAGGCTTCTTCTTGCCCATGGCGCGCCGGAGGATGTCGGCTTGCCCCAGCGAAAATCCCGCCACCTTGTTGGCGATCGCCATGACCTGTTCTTGGTACACAATGACACCGTAGGTGTCCTTGAGGATCGGCTCCAATTCAGGCGTTTCGTAGGCAATGGGCACCTTGCCCTGTTTGCGCTTGATAAAGTCGGGAATCAGATCCATCGGGCCGGGTCGATACAGGGCGATGATGGCGATGATGTCTTCGAACCGGTCAGGCTTGAACCCGGTGAGCAGGTCGCGCATGCCGGAACTTTCCAACTGGAAGATGCCGGTCGTCTTACCGGAAGAGAGTAGGGCAAAGGTCTTTGGGTCATTGAACGGCAGTTGATCGACGATCAGCGGGGGCTGGTGAGGCCGGGCTTCATTGATCAAGGTTTCCGCGCGCCGGATCATGGTGAGCGTCTTGAGACCAAGAAAGTCGAACTTGACCAATCCGATCTTCTCGACATCTCCCATCGA
>JABMDG010000072.1 GCA_015904045.1 Nitrospira sp. | reverse complement strand
TGCGGGTCAGACCCGGTATGCCCTCGTCCGAACAGCCAGGGCAGCAGCTGCCAATCGCCGCGCGCCCATCGATGCTGCCTGGCTGCCGCCGCTTCATAGTGGGCAGGAAAGGCTTCGAACAGCTCGATGTCGGTTGCCAGCGCTGCGCGCACGAACAGGCCTTCGAAGAGATCATGACTGAGCATCGCATTGTCCGGCACCTTGTCCGCCAGCGCCGCCTCGAATGCATCGATCTCGTAAATACCCTTTCCCGTGTAGGATCCTTCTCGGAACAAATCCTGGTACACATCGGACACGGCCGACGCGTAGGGATCAATCCCGCTGGGCCCGGAAAACGTCTGTTGAAAATACGAGCCTTCACCGCTGCCCGGAAGTGAAGGCGTAATCCGCGGCTGCACGACTCCATACCCTTCAAGCACACGCCCAACGAGAGGGTCGAACCGGGGCCGGTTCAGCGGATGGGCCATCGTGCCGATCAACCGGTGCGCGGCTCCACGAGGCAACCGTGTATCGGCATCCAGGGTGATGACGAACCGGACGGACGGAATCGCCTCAGGGGGCTGCCCGCCGACGGACATGTACGTCGTACTCGTCGAACCGCGCAGCCATTGATTCAACTCATGCAGTTTGCCTCGTTTCCGTTCCCATCCCATCCACACCTGCTCAGACTCGTTCCAGACTCGTCTGCGGTGAAACAGGACAAAACGCGCTCCGCCCCCGGCCGCCGGGCCGTACCGCTTGTTCAGATGCGCGATCCCCTCCACGGCCCTCGCCAGCAATTCGGCATCCTCTGGAATGCTTTCGCTCGGGGCATCTCTCCAGTCTGAGAGCAGGGCGAAGCGCAGGTCATCATCCGCGTTCGCCAGATAATGCACTTCCAATCGTTCGACTTGCTCGTCGATGCCCTGCCGGCTCGTCAGCAACGTGGGCACCACCACGATCGTGCGCAACTCTTTGGGAATGCCGTCCCGCAATGCCATCCGGGGTAACGACCGCGGACCGAGGATGGCCATCACCGTACGATTGATGAGCGCCATGGCGAGATCCGAGGCCGGCACGAGCGCAATGAGACCGAGACACACCAGACCTGCGACGGTCACACCAGTTTCGGCGGCATACCACAAGGGTACGGCTAGGACCATGGCGGTCACGACCGCCAGTGATCCCAGATAGCCAGGCGCGGACGCGCGGACATATAAACGCAGCAGCCGCTCCTTCCAGGAGACCCGATAGCCGAGTTCTCGTTCAAACGCCCGTCGCCCTTGCGAGATGAGGTAATAACCGGGATCCATGTGCCGCTCCCGCTCCGGTTGCTCGCGCGCATGCAGCTCAACTCCAGCCAGTCTGGCACGGTCCACGACCCTCTGGGTGACCTCGATTTCTGAAAGCCTCGTGCCGCGGGACAGATCCTCGATGGCATGTCGGTACGTGTCCCGCGTGGCAAAGTCCATTTCGGCGTAGCGCGGAGCACATCGCAGAATCTTATCGACCGGGCTGACGCTTTCGAAAAAGTCCGACCAGTCAAACGCCGACGTCAGCCGCATGCTCGTGATGATATTGCGCACCGTGACGCTCATGGCCGCCTGTTGCTGATGCTCGGCATGCACCAGATCGTCGGCGGTGGTGCCCTGTGCGGCCAGGCGTTCATCCAGCCACAGCAACACGGGGCGCACCTTGGGGTCCAGGTCACGGAGCCGCTGAACAAGCTGTACGGCAAACGCGGGATCCAGCGGGCTGTGTTCAAACCGACGCAAGGCCGTGGCAGGTGATTCCGGAGCCAAGGCCCCGCTCCCCAGCAGGCTGTCTGCCAGTTCATCGGCTTCCAACCGGGCCTTCCGGCTATAGACGATCCGCTCGGCCAGTCTCCGGAGATTCTCCACCAGCACGACACGTAGCGAAATCGCCACCGCCCACAACTCACCGATCGTCAGCGGTTGGACGCGCTGATACGCCGATACAAAGCGACGGAGCATGTCGGGATCGAAACGACTGTCGGTGTGTGCGACGAACGCCCAGGCCACTCCGTATACCCGCGGGTAATTCCGCAGGTGGCCCGACGCAAGTTTGGGCAATTGCCTGTAATACCCGGGAGGCAAATCGTCGATGATCTCGCGCAGTTGTTCGTCGACAATATGGAAATTATCGACGAACCATTCAGCCGCCGGCGTAATCGCCTTCTCATCGCGAATCGTACGGGCGATAGTCTGGTAAGACTCCACCAAGATCCGCCCATTATCAAGAACGCGAGGCGTGAGTAACCGGCCCACCCGCGCATCATCGGTGACGGCCTGGGCCACCGCGAGACTTGCAGCATGCTGTTCAAGCCGCTCGATGCCGAAGAGTTCGGCGCGAATCGGTTCTTCCAGCTCGACACGCTTGGCAAGAGGTGAAAACATCGTACCCATAGACTTACCGACCAACTCCGGAGTCGTCAGGTTGAATCTGCTACCAAAGCACACCAGCATACGGAACGTGAGATTATCGGGTGCGGCGACGATCACGCTTGATTGGATCAGGAAGTACGGCTGGATACCCCTTCCAATCCGCTTCGTGTTCCGAGAATGGCGTTACCCGTTGCGCACGAACCCGCCGAAACACTTTGCGAGCAGGTCACGCTTAGGGATTTCAACCGTCAGGCAGGTGCGGCGTACAGAAGAATTTCGACGCGGCGATTCGTTTGCCGCCCCTCTTCGGTCTCATTGCTGGCGATCGGCCGGATGTCCCCATACCATTCGATGATCGCGTTCTGCGAATGCACTCCGTTCTCATTCAAGGCACGTCCCGCCTGAGTCGCGCGTGCCTTGGAGAGGGACAGCATCTCGGAGTACGCGCCGGGACGGTCAAAACCCGTGGCCCTGTCTCCATGCCCCGCTACTCGGATTTCTTTCAGAGAAGCCGTCTTGAGGAAAGTCCCCAACCGCCTCAGCACATCGATGCCTTCCGGCTTGATCTCATGACTCCCCACGGCAAACAGCAATCGTTCGGTGATCACGATGGTGAGATGATCGCCGGCTCGTTGTATACTGAGATCACCCTGCGCGATATTCGCGTGAAGCGACTTTTCCAACTCTCTCTGGACCTGTGTCAACCGTTGGTCGGTGCCGTTGGTACATCCGACGAACAGGAAGATGCCGAGCAGGGCGCTTCCCCAATGCGCTAATGGCCTCATGTTCTCCTCTCTTCCACGATCAGTCTAGAGGGTCTGAAGCGCCACCGGGAGACAGGCTACCAGTTGCAAGCCATACACTCGTCGTGGACGCGGCAGTTTTTTGCGCACCCCACAGCCGTGCTGTTGCTGGCGACCGGGGTACTGTCCCCGTGACCTGCCAATGATAGATGAAGTTGACCGCACAGACCGGCTAGGCTG
This sequence comes from Nitrospira sp., assembly GCA_015904045.1. Next base: position 2,664 of record JABMDG010000072.1, on the reverse strand, counting down.
GCCTCGCGGTCCGCTTTCTGAATGGCGCGGGTCTGGATCCTGTCATATCTCTAACCCACACTGTGGGATCCCTCGCAGCCACGACGACTCTGAGAAACAGCCTGTCGGCACTGCCAAGGGTTGCAACGCCCTCTGCTCTTCTCATCCCCTCATTTCCTGGCTTATCTGTACGGCTTGCCTGCCTCGCAGAGCAACGGCCACAATCCGCCCATCTCGTAGATACTCCGGCTCTGCAGCTTCCCAAAGATCCACACGTGAGCCGGATACGATAAAGAGCTGATGCGCAGTAAAAACACGCTCGACGTCTTCGGAACAGGTCATGTGCACAATACCGAGGCCGAGGGAGTGACCACACTCGTCCCTCAGTACATGCGCAAGCGCCACCGTTCCAAACGAAATGAAGGCCTGACGGAGTGTGTCGTCGGTACAAAAGTAGGAAAGCCCGCTGACATGGATATGTGTACCCATCTCGATCCCCCTCGCAAATAAGACATCGCCGAGTGCAATTCCAATGTCTAGGGTACCTGTACGATCGCTACCTGTCTGTTCACAATGCTGAGTCCATTCATATGCGCCACACGGGTTGTAACCCTTGTCACACGACCGCCCCTGTACAGTCACAAGGAGTAACTACAAGTACTCAGGCCCATCACGGCTTTAAAGTTGCGGACCGTTCCGTCCGGCCCATCAGGGTCAGAAGAACCAAGACCACGAAGAGGAAGCCCAGCCCACCGCTAGGAAGGTATCCCCAGCCGCCGCACTGTGCGGCCAAATCGGAAGTACGCCAAGAAACAACATCCCCAATACGACGATAAGCATAGTATTCATCTGAGTTCTCCCTTTCTTCGCACATTCACCGCACACTCACCCATTCTGTGTCCCTACACACTGCGGTCATGTTTGCTTCTCGCTGGACAGACGCGCACGCTCCCTAGACATGGCCGCACGGCCGGTCTCGACTGCCTCAGCCAGGACCGCTTGCTTGTCTGTGATGAAGTCGCGTCCTTTGTCCAGCGCCCGGTCCACAACCTCGCCGGCCTTGTCGGCCAGCTCATGAACACTCTCTTCGGCTCGTCGCGCATACCCTCGCAGCTGCTCCTGCGCCTGGCGGCCAGATTGCGGTGCCAGCAACAACGCCGCCACAGCTCCCAGTAACCCTCCGGTCACAAACGCTAATCCCACTGCTCCCAACGAGCACCCTCTGTTATCTGCCATTGAGCGTTCCTCCTTTTCCATTGACCATCCCTCCTTCTCGGCTAATCTGTGTCTTGACGACGGCCTTCGTGGCTCTGAACCCCGCCGCCATGCTGACTAGCGTGACCAGCAGTGACCGGCCCCCGCCCCGGACAGTCTCCTGGACCCGTTGGATGGTGTCACCCACCGCGCCCGCCGCATGCAACAACACCGCCGCATGCTCAACCCCACTCCGCGCATGTCCGATGAGCGAATTCAGGTTCTCCGTCGCCGCCCGTATTTCCTGAAGCAACAATGGCACCTCGAAGTTCAGACTGGCCAGCAGTCGTTCCGATTCCGCCACCGATTGCCGAAGTCGAATCAACAGGGGAATCAGCATGCCAACCAGCACCGCAAACGCCACGGCCCCCACGCACGGGGCAATCTCACCGATCATACAGCTCCTCCTGCCCCCATCAGACTTTCGCTAGCCCAGCAACCAAAGAATCATGTCCTCTCGAAGCTCCCCGTCTTTGTTCAGTATGACGAGAAGCATTGCAGGAGTCTGGTCACAATTGCTCAGTACGTAAGACCCGAAGAGCGTATCGTTCCGTCTAAGCGTGTTGAACATCTATTCAAGGAGGCTCCAATGGTACCTACTTCCAAAATCCTCGGTGTCATGTCGTGCGGATTGTTGTTGTGCTTCGGGCTATCCCGGGCCGCACAAGCCGAGCATTCGCCTTCGCCTTCAGACGTGATGAAAACGGACTCGCAATCGGATCGGCAAGGTTTTCAATCTGATGATGACAAGCAAAAGAACGTGGACAACGCGAAGGGAAGTACTAGCGCAAAAGACGCCAAGACGATCAAGGGCGAACTGTTCCGTGTCGAAGATGGGAACTATTTCGTCAAGGTGAAGGACGGCAAGGAAGTCCGTTTGCATACAGATAAAACGACCCAGATGATGGGAGAAATCAAGAAGGGTGATCGTATTGAGGCGCAGGTGAACAAAGAGAATCACGCGCTGTCGATTCGCTCGACCCAATGAGCTGATGTCGGTTACGGAAATGAAGCCGGTCGCGATTCGCTCGACTCAAAGAACTGATGCCGGTCACAGCAGTGAAGCCGGCCGTACGACCGACTTCACGCTCGAATCAGGTCACAACGGTTCAATGAGGCAGTAGTTATTGTCCCCGTAAACGCCTGCAGGTCTCTATATCATAAGGGTAGCGACCTGCCGACTCGCTATGCACTGCCGGCCCGAGGACAGCGCCGCCTGTGAAGAGCCCTCTCCACAAGGTGTTCACAAACAGACTCTCCTGTAATTTTACTCTGTCTTGGCTTTGAGTTCTTTCGCCTTGCCTATGACTCTCTCTCCGGCTGCTTTTGTCTTTCCCTTCGCCCGTTCCATTGCGCCTGTCATTTTATTTCCTTTGGCCTCTTCCGTAAGGGCTTTCACTTCACCCTTGGCTTTTTCAGCATTCGCGTTTG
>JABMDG010000071.1:33947-44371 GCA_015904045.1 Nitrospira sp. | reverse complement strand
CCGCCGGCGGGTCGGCGTTGCTGTGGTAGAACAGTATCTGATCACCGACCGCCATGTCCCTCATGAAATTGCGAGCCTGATAGTTTCGGACCCCATCCCAGCAGGTGGTTTGCGATGGAGCCTTCATCAAATCGTCGATCGAAAACGATGTAGGCTCCGACTTGATCAGCCAGTATCGCTTTGTCTGTGGCACGTCACTTGGTCCTTTCTTGTTCATCACTCCATACCCTCAGGGGCATATTGGTCACGTTTCTTTGCGAGAACGCGACTCGATGAAGTCGATCAAAGCCCGGTAGGTGACTTCTCTGGTCTGTGCCTTGCTGGTGATGTGATTTCCGATATTTCCTTCCAGCCAGACTCGTTCTGCGATCTCGGCGGATGCCTCGTTGCAAAGGCTCCACATCTGATGGAGAAAATTATGGGGGAGGCCGACTTGCATGCCCTCCGATTCAATACGGTCGTCCAGCAGCGCAAGGAGATCGGAAATGGCCTGATCGGGACGATAGGGCGTCTGGCTGAATCCAAATTGTTCATCCGCTTTGGTCTCTTGCGTGGCTTGATCGACCAGATCGTGCATATACTCTTTCAGCAGTCCGATAACATGGCCGGACATGATGATCGGTGGTTGATCCATGACGCATTATCGGATTTCTCCTGTTCAGGAGCAAGGCTCTGTCACGCCACGGTTGACCGTCTTGCGGCCTCTTCTCTATGATGACCGCCGGGACAGGTGGCGTAGGGCTTGCCCATCTTGGAGGCGAACTTACAGACTCCTGCTATGACATGAGCATACAAGCGACCGAACGGTTTGAAATTGCTCTGAACACGAGAGCCGGCCGGTTGACGACGGCCGTGGATGTACCGACTGCCTTTGTTCCTGTAACCTCGATTGTTCCTCTGATGCGGCGATTGGGAGAGGAGGCGCAGGCGCTGGAGGAAACCCAGGCTTCCGCAGAAGGGAAGACACGTTCCTGCCAAAAAGGTTGCGCCGCCTGTTGTCGAATGATGGTGCCGATTGCTCCGCCGGAAGCCTTTGCCTTGACGGAATTCATTCGATTACTACCCACCGAGCAACAGCAGCGTATTGCCCAGCGATTTGCGGCATCGAAATCCACCCTGCTGGCACAGGGACTCTGGCATCGTCTTGTGGAAATAGGCGAGTCTTCTCGACCACCGGATGATGAGGCGTTAGAGCCGATCAATCAGAAGTACTATGCTCTACGGATGCCCTGTCCATTCCTGGAGGATGACGCCTGCTCGATTTACGAACAACGTCCTGCAGCGTGCCGTGAATTACTTGTCACCTCGCCTGCGGAGCAGTGCCAGGATCTGCTCGCGAATTCCGTGGAGCCGATCCCTGTGCCCATTCGTATCGGTCCCGCATTGGGATTACTCTGGGGCGAATTAACCGAGACTCCGGCCAGAATGATTCCGCTCCCGACTGTTTTGGATTGGCTGGAACGGCATCAGCATGAGTGCCATAGAACATGGCAGGGTTCCCAGCTCCTGGACTCGGCGCTCGACAAGGTGTGGCGGTTCTTAAGCCAGGGGATGAAGGAATCAGAAAATCAGGGAAACCAACAGGCAGCTGGTGGCTCTACCCTCCCAGTGAAATCTTGAAGCTTGAGGAGTGATGGCATCGGCTTTATCGATCCCCATGCCGAAGGCATTCGTTGCCACTAACACGCGAACATCGCCGCGGCGAAATCCGTCGTGGAGGAGAGACCGTTCCTCATCTGACAGCCCCGCATGGTAATAGCCGATTGACCGGTGCGATTGTCGGAGCATACCCGCCACTTCTTCGACGGTCCGGCGCGTCGCGCAGTAGATTACGATCGCGCCTGTCCGACAAGCTCCGACAAGACGTTCCAGCGCTGCCAATTTATCCTGGCGAGAGAGACATGAACGTACGGATAGGGTGAGATTCTCTCGGCGAAAACCCGTGATCAATCGAAGCGGGTCGCGCAACGCCAAGCGGTCGCAAATGTCGTCTTGGACGCGTGGGGTGGCCGTTGCGGTCAAGGCGAGGCATGGCAGATTGTTGAGTTGCTGGCGCAGTTGTCCTAATTTCATATAGTCGGGCCTGAAGTCGTGGCCCCACTGAGAAATACAGTGCGCCTCGTCGATAACGAGCAACGAGATAAGGCAGGACCGCAGCAGACGAAGAAACCCCTCGTGCTGCATCCGTTCCGGCGCCAGGTAGAGCAGCTTGAGCCGCTGCAAGCGCAGCGCGGAGATTACTCCATCCCGTTCCCGCTCGGAAAGGCCGGAATGAAATGCGGCTGCCGTCATGTTGCGCTGTGTGAGGCCTGCCACCTGATCCTGCATCAAGGCAATGAGGGGGGACACGACGAGGGTAAGTCCCGGCAGGAGCGTGGCCGGGAGTTGATAGCACAATGATTTGCCCTGGCCTGTCGGCATGACGGCCAGCGCATCCCGGCGGGCCAGCACGGCGCGAATAACCTCTTCCTGCCCGGGACGAAACCCTGGAAAGCCGAACTTCAGCCTGAGCGGTCCCGTGAGATCATCCACGGTCAGAGAGAGACGAATTCAACGGCGTCACCTAGAAATTCAACCAGAACTGCGCATAGGCCCATGTCTGGTCTTTGTTCGTTCCGAGGTTTTCGCGGATATACGGGCCGGTGAACAGATAGGAGAAGGATGTTTGAAAGGCCAGTTTTCCCTCCATAAACATGTGCGTCCAGGTGAAGTCCAGCTCGTCTCCAAGGTGATTGGTCGTATTGCCTACCTTCGAAAACACATACACGCCCTGGCTTGCCCGATACCAATTATCTCCGGCATTGGCGAGGTTCAAGTTGGTGTACCAGACTTCGATGTGATCGTCCCTGGTCGGCCGGGCTTGGAAGTTGGCTGACCAAGTGAGGGTGTTCTTCCAAGCCATGACGTCCATGTAGCCCATATGGATGTGGTTGGTCGGATAGAAATTTTCGAAGGTGTTGGCAGTGCTGCAGGTGCCATAGGTGGCATTCAACGTACAGTTTGCACGTCCGTCACCGGAGGCATAATCGAAATTCAACGCGAATCGCGGTTTCCAGGCCAGGTCATAAAACGTATAGCCGATCCAGTTTCTCGTCGCCCAGGCATTAATGTGCAGACACTTGTCTTGTGTTCCGGGAAGGCCGCAAGGACTGAACGTCGCTGTGGTACTGCCCATTTGGCCGAACTGATAGACGATTTCGTTGGAGAAGTCGAAACCGCCCTTTTTCATGGCGATGCGGTTCCCAATCACATGACGAGTCTGGTTTCCGTGTTTCGGTGTCCCCAAGCCTTGACTGCTATTGTTATCTGCTCCGAGGTTGTTCTTGTAATAGATGTAGAAGGGCTCGATCAGAGACCAGGGGACCGCCTTGATCTGGTTATAGAAGACCAGCATGTCGACGTCCCCGTGGGCATTGTTCGCCTGGCCTGATACCGGCTGGCCAAGTGGGTTGATGTTCGGTCCACCGCTCCCGAGCGCCGCCCCTTGCGCAAGATCCGTTTCGGTAAGTCTGAACCAGCCCAGCGATGTATCCATAAATTTGGTGCTGTAGTTTGTCATGATCCCGTCGAAGGAAAAGCCGGTGTTGGCCCAGTCGAAGTGGCCCAGCAGGCTCTGGTCGCCGAAGACGAGGTATTGCCGGCCCGCCTTGATGCCGAGTCCTTGGATGCCGGCGAAGTTGCGGACAAGCATATACCCTGCGCGAATCCCAAGCGAACAGGCTGTTCTGTTATTGACGAGAGCAGGCGCGCATGTATGGTTAATTGGGTCGCCGTTTCCTCCCCAGGTGCGCGAGTCGATGAATTCGAGATAGAAGTTCACGTCCGGAGAGAGATCATACCCGATGCCCAACCGTGTCATCTGTTGAACGAATGAATCATTAGCCGTCCCCGCAAAGCGGTTGGCAATTCCCAGCGGACTGTTGCAGTTCCCTCCATTGCCGATTCCGCCTCCGAAACAGAGGTTGTTGCGGTATTCCGGCCGTACCCGCAGATCCGCACGTATCCACAAATTCTTGATGTCGAAATTCCTGCCGATTTTGGGATCGAAGAGCTCGTATTGCTCCTTGAGGGGAATGCCGCGGCCGATGACAATGATATTGGTAATTCGTTCTCCCTCCGGCACCTCAAACGCTGCCTGAACAGGTGGGGCGGACGCCAAGAATGCTGTGAGGAGCACTGCGGCAGCCCAGAAGCGGGCGAGCAGTCCAAGCGGTATCAACCGTAGAGTGATGTCTGTGAACATGAGTCTCTGTCCTTGGCTGTGAGGGTCAACGAATACAGGAAGGTCGCATAACGGGACTTTCCGTGGTCTAGAAATCTCCGCTTATAAAGGGAGTGCATGAGACACGGTCAGATCTGGCCGGGCTGGCTGCTGGATTTGTCCTCGGTCTGGTTGGTTGCGGCATTGATTTCTTCTTCGGTTTCTTTCATGGAAGCTTGGAAATCTTGTTCGGCCATTTTGACTTCTTGCTGAATCATATTGAGTTCAGGCTCAACAGTTTTTCGGAGATCTTCTGCGGCATCTTTGAATCCTTTGAAAGCTTTTCCGACCTGTCGTCCTACTTCCGGCAACTGTTTGGGTCCAAACAGAAGAAAGGCGATCACCAGAATGATGAGAATTTCGCCAGCTCCCAATCCAAACATAGTGTGCAACCGGTTTGTGCGCGTGATAGAGGCAATTTTACATGCCCGATTCGTCACACAGCGTACAGGGCATTACCCTTGTTTCACTTGCCCGGATGGCGCGGGTTGCGCGGCAGATGGGGGCGTCGTTCCCGGTTGTGCAGTGACCTGAGCGGATGTGGTGGCCTGGGCTGGTTGAGGTTGGTCCGCCGGCGTGACATCGATGGCATCAGCCTCATGAACCGTTTTCTTAAACCCTTTGATGGCTTTCCCTAGGCCTTCACCCAACTGAGGGAGTTTGCCTGCGCCGAAAATGATCAATACAATGACCAAGATCAGCATCAATTCCATCCATCCAAATGAACCGAACATGGAACACCTCAAAAAGTCAGAGCAATGAGGTCAAAGACCTTACCATGGCCAGTCGGCAGGCTATACGAAGATCCGGCAGCAAGTCAAGGGAAGGAGTCGCGCGGAGGACGATGATTGGCTTTGAGCCGGGGTGTCTCAGAATGGCTGAATAATGCCGCCCCCCAGCACCTTATCATTGCAATAGAACACAGCGGACTGTCCTGGGCTGAGCGCCCGTTGGGGCTCATGGAATTGGATTCGTAACGCGGAAGGGTGAATCGGCTGGAGGGTGGCATTCACAGCCGGTGTGGCGTAGCGGACCTTCACCGCAACCTCGGTCGTCGCATGGAGCAAAGACGGGGTAAAGAGATTGAGATCTGCAACTTTACAGTGGTCTTTGTAGAGCGTCTCTTCTGGACCAAGGACGACAGTATTCGTCGCCGGTTGAACGTGCTGCACATACAGACGACGGCCGGTCGCAACGCCTAACCCTCGTCGCTGCCCCGGGGTATAGAATGCGATCCCCTCATGCTGACCCAACGGAGAGCCGGTTTGGTCCACGAAGGTACCGGGCCTCTTCGCTTCGGGACTTTCCTTCTCAAGGAACGTGCGATAGTCGCCGTGGCTGACAAAGCAAATTTCCTGGCTTTCCTTGAGCTCATCGACGGGGAGGCCCATCGCCTCGGCCTCGAGCCAGACATCCGCCTTTTGCATGTTGCCGACCGGGAAGAGCAGCCGCGGCAGCCACCCAGGGTTGATCCGGTACAAAAAATAGCTTTGATCCTTCTTTAAATCGGCTGAGCGGCGAAGGGCCATCCCTTCGTGATCGTTGTGAACTCGAACGTAGTGACCAGTCGCAACGAGAGCAATGTCCCGGGATTCCGCCAATGCCAGGAGCCCTTGAATCTTGACTCGTTCATTGCAACGTACACAGGGATTGGGCGTAAGACCCTGTGCATAGGACTGAAGGAAATTGTCGATCACTCCTTTCTTGAATGATTCGCGGGTGTCGATGACCTCGTGGGGGATGTCGAGAATCTTGGCCACATGCTTGGCAATCCCGATCTTGCAGCAACCGCGCTCCTGCCACTTCTTGGATACTGCGACAGCTTCATCTTCATGCTCCCAGACCTGGAGCGTCACGCCATGGACATCATACCCTTGGCGAACAAGCAACGCCGCTGCGACGGAGCTGTCGACTCCGCCACTCATGCCGAGCAGAACGGTGGCGCGGTTCATAGAGGGAGTCATTGTACCGGGAACAGCGTGAATCGGCTAGAGGTCGGCTGCGCGCATTTTCCCGCGATGGGTGGCGAGATCGTGAATATCCTTGTTGGAGCCAGGCTGATCATCGACCCATTTGTGGGCGCCCATGTCGCACATTCCATGGAAATGAGAGCCATCTTCGATGGAAATCGCAGGAGTACGAATGTCGCCGATCAGGATACCCGGCTTGAGAATTTGAACTTGTTCTACGGCCGTCACAGTTCCGTTCATCTTCCCGCTGGTTATCACCGTTCCTGCCGACACGATGCCCTTGACCACAGCATGCTCGCCAATAATCAATACGCCGGATGTATAGATTTCGCCTTCGAGGCGCCCGTCTACACGGATGGTCCCATTAAAGCGGATGATCCCCTTGAAGTGAGCGCTCTTTCCGAGAAAGGTTACGTTCTCGTTATCGGTTCCAGGGTGAGCAGCCTTTTCTCCCATGGTCCACATCAGTCGGTCAAGCTCCTTTCAAGCGTCTTCGCAGCCGTTCCCCTGTCCTCGATGTACCAGCGACCGGTTGAAAACTTTATAGGAACGATTACCTAGGAGTGAGTACCCGTACAGCAAGCCCCGCGATCCATGCGACGCATGTCCCTCATGCACCACACGAGAGCCGCGACTCGACTCTACGAGCTGTGAGTCATTTCAATCGTGCCGTTGAACAGAACTCCCTCCTCAATCGACAACATCGGCGCTTTCACTCCTCCGTTGAGAACAGCTGGAGCTCTCAGCCTGATTTTCTCCGTCGCAGTAACGTCTCCGGTAATTTTACCTTTGCACACGACGGTTCCCGCCGTGACCTTTGCCTTGAGGACCGCTTCCTCTCCTATCAGGAGAACACCATCGGTCTGAACTTCACCCTCGAGCGAACCATCAATTCGCACCGTTCCGTTATAGATAATCGTGCCTTTGAAGTCGACACCCTTTCCGATGAATGCGCTGACGTCCGGCGTCGCTTCCATCTTCGACGATACTGAGCTCATCACGGCCCCCCCCTCAGACTCGTCGTATACGGCACGAACTCCGTCCTGTTTGTCCGGTTTCCACATGTGGTCAGCCTCCTCACTCTAGCTTTCAAGATGGTGGAGCAGGACACTAGGTTGTGTACTGTGTACATCGCCTGTGGTCGCTGCGTGAAGCAATTGTAGCCTCAATGATGAAAAAATCAACCTCTATGTTCATTCACGGTATTGTACTGGACTCAGAAACGGCACGATCCGTCACGACAGTAACCTTTCGAGAACACCTTCTAACTCTTGGGCAGAGAAATAGTGAAGGATGATTTTCCCGCCTCGTCTTTTTGGGTGAATGGTGACTTTAGTCCCGAATCTCTTCTGCAATCGTTCTTCAAGCGCGTGACACTCCGAGTTTCGAACCAATACTCGATGACGTTTCCTTCCAACTACTGAAGAATGAACGAGTTTTTCTGTCTCTCTTACAGAAAGTCCTTGAGATGCCACGATCTTCGATACGCGCATCTGACTTTCAGGAGATTCGAGGCCAAGCAGGGCTTTTGCGTGTCCAGCAGATAGAGTGCCGGTCTCAACTAATTCTTGCACTTCCGGGTGGAGGTGTGTCAGGCGAACAACATTGGCGACGGAAGATCGATCGCACCCAACTCGCTGTGCAATTACGTCCTGTGTGAGACCAAATTCGTTCATCATCCGCGAATAGGCTCTGGCGACCTCCATTGGGTTGAGATCTTCACGCTGAAGATTTTCGACCATGGCAATTAACAGGGCCTCTTGATCACCGCAATTTCTGACCACGGCCTGGATCGTTTTCAGTCCAGCTTCCTTTGACGCGCGCCACCGCCGCTCCCCGGCGATCAGTTCATAGATTCCATCACCCTTACGGCGCACCATGATCGGCTGCAGAACGCCGCTTTCCTTGATAGAAGCAGTCAATTCCGCTAGCTCTCCCGGGGCAAAATTCTGCCGAGGCTGGTACCGATTGGGCACAATATCCTCAATTCTGATGTACTGGACGTCTCCCGACTCAACCGTCTGGCTCACAACTGCAGACGGCAAGAGAGCATCGAGTCCTTTACCGAGCGCTTTCTTTTCCATGGTCTAGAAACTCCTTAGCTAGGGCAACATAGGCCTGTGAGCCAGCTGATGCCGCGTTATACAACAGGCAGGGACGTCCATAACTGGGCGCTTCCGCCAATGCCACATTCCGAGGGATAACCGTCCGATAGACCTTGTCCATGAAATGGGATCGTACTTGCTCTGCAACCTGACGAGCCAACGTATTGCGCGAATCAAACATGGTCAACACGATGCCTTCAAGGCAGAGGCTTGGATTGAAAGACTGACGCACTCGATCTATACTTCCGAGAAGCCGTGTGAGGCCTTCCATCGCGTAATACTCGCATTGAACTGGAATGAGTACCGAATGAGCAGCCGTCAGAGCATTGATTGTAAGAATTCCCAGGGCAGGCGGGCAGTCAACAAAAATAACCTCATATTTGTCAGCCGCTTCTCCAATCACATCCCTGAGATGGCCCTCGCGCCCTGCAACGTTTACCAGTTCAATTTCAGCTCCAGCAAGATCCGCATTTGCCGGTAAGATCGTGAGCCCATGAACAGAGGTTCGCACACAGACACGCTCTGACTTTGCGCTTTTAATCAGGCAGTTATATGTTGTTTCCTTCAATGATCGAGGATCGATTCCGAGACCACTGGTCGCATTCCCTTGAGGATCCAGGTCAATGAGAAGAACGGACAGGCCTTCTAACGCAACAGCCGCCGCGAGATTGACCGCTGTAGTCGTTTTTCCTACTCCGCCTTTTTGATTTGCAACGGCAATGACTCTTTTCATGACAACCGGGTTTTCCAGTGTACCTGCGTCAGTTCAATGTTCCACGTGGAACATTTGAGCTGCCCCTTCCTGAAATCGATAAGACCGTGATGGATCTCTGGCCGAAATTCATCGGAAGGTCAAATTGCTGCTCCGTAACCACCGACCAATGATGTGAAAGTTCGGCTGGGTTGATTGGATGAGACAAGTAGAGGATGGCTCGTCCATGGTCATTCACCAGGCTTGGGCCTTTGTGTAAAAGAACGTTGTATTTTAGTGCACGTGTCGTGACGTAGTCGAATGAGTGATTAATAGAATTGCGTGCTATGAATTGCTCAAGTGTCCCATAGAAAATATTGACTCGTTCAAGACGGAGTAGTCCAACGATAAAATAGAGAAATGAAACTTTCTTTTGCACTGGCTCGATCAGAGTAATGTTCAAATCCTGTCGCACGATCTTGAGAGGAATGCCGGGAAATCCTGCACCTGTTCCAACATCAAGCAGATTTGCCCCATGTTTTATCTGCTCGATAGTCAAACAAGAAAATGAATCGACGAAATGCTTGATGATGATTTCTTCCCCTGAGTTGATGCTGGTCAAATTGATCGATCGATTCCACTTCTGAAGCTCTTCAAGATAAATCATGAATTGTTTCAATTGTTCGGTCTTGAGAGGAACCCCAATGCGAGTAGAGTATGTTTCAAGTAGTGTGGAGAGGTGCGCATGTTGTTCCACGTGGAACAATTACGCGATCACCTCTGTCAGGTCAAGAGGAACATTGTGCAATACGACAGAATATTTGACGCGAAGGCTAGCAAGTGACTTGCTGAGGAGGTTGCTGCCTGTATTTTTCCAGCGCAACCAGCAGCAGAGATATTGCGGCTGGGGTTACACCGGATATTCTTGAGGCCTGTCCGATCGTCTCAGGGCGTATTTTCTTAAACTTTTCAAGAACTTCCCGTGAAAATCCTGGAACGCTGTCGTAATGAAAACCAGCGGGGATGTATTTCTGCTCGAACCTTTTGAATTTGTTAACCTGACTCAGTTGTCGCTTGATGTAGCCTTCGTACTTAATCTGAAGCTCAACCTCATCGATAATCTCAACGTCATCAAGCGCATCTATTTCCAATGCCTGCAGCAGATCGTGATAGGTCGATTCCTGTCTCCGAAGAATGTGCGCGATCGTGTGTGATGGAGACACTCCTTGCAGATGCGTGCTGATCGTCCTTGCACGGATCGATTCTGTCAATCGTGGTTTCATTCCATTGAGACGAGCAATTTCCTTATCGATGGCGGCTCTCTTCTCGACCAATTTGTCACGGGCCTGACTATCCACTAGTCCTACCTGATATCCAATGTGCATGAGGCGCAAATC
>JABMDG010000071.1:31083-33847 GCA_015904045.1 Nitrospira sp. | reverse complement strand
GTCTGAAAAGCCAGCTTCCCGTCCATGAACAAGTGGGTCCAGGTGAAGTCCAGCTCATCTCCGAGGTGCTTTGTCGTATTCCCTACCTTGGAAAAGACATAGACGCCTTGGCTTGCGCGGTACCAGTTGTCTTGGGCATTGGCAAGGTTGAGATTGGTGTACCAGACTTCTATATGATCGTCTCTTGTCGGTCTCGCTTGGAAATTGGCCGACCAGGTCAAAGTATTTTTCCATCCCTGGACGTCCATGTAGCCCATGTGAATGTGGTTGGTGGGGTAGAGGTTTTCGAACGTGTTGGCGGTGGAGCAGGTTCCATAGGCCGGGTTCAACGTACAATTTGCACGGCCGTCACCTGAGGCATAGTCGAAATTAAGGGCAAACCGTGGTTTCCAGGCCCAATCATAGAACGTGTAGCCGATCCAGTTTCTGGTCGCCCACGCATTGATGTGGAGACACTTCGTCTGATTTCCTGTCGCGCCGCAAGGTTCGGTCGTCCCGCCGGTGTCACCCATTTGGCCGAACTGGTAGACCAACTCATTAGAGAAGTCGAAACCGGCCTTCTTGACGGCGATACGATTCCCAATGACATGCCGTGTTTGGTTCCCATGCTTCGGTGTGCCCAAACCCTGAGCACGGACATCGGTCGAACCGAGATTATTCTTGTAGTAGATGTAGAAGGGTTCGATCAAGGACCAGGGCACGACCTTGATCTGGTTATAGAGGACCAGCATATCGACATCCCCATGCGCATTTCTCGCTTGGCCGGTCACCGGTAGTCCCGTGACCGGGTTGATATTCGGGCCCCCGCTGCCGAGCGCCGCGCCCTGTGGGAGATCAGTCTCAGCAAGCCTGAACCAGCCGAAGGATGAATCCATGAAAGTCGTGCCGTATTGCGCCATGATCCCATCGAAGGAAAACCCGGTGTTCGCCCAATCGAAGTGCCCCAACAGGCTTTGATCACCGAAGACAAGGTATTGCCGTCCGGCCTTGATCCCCAGGCCAGGGACTCCGGCAAAATTGCGAACCAGCATGTAGCCGGCTCGGATCCCGAGAGAACAGGCTGATTTGCCGGTGTTGAGAGCGGGGGCGCATGTATGATTGATCGGATCCCCGTTCCCACCCCAGGTGCGGGAATCGATGAATTCGAAATAAAGATTCACATCGGGAGAGATGTCATAACCGATGCCCAATCGGGTCATCTGTTGAACGAAGGAATCGTTTGCATGGCCAGGAAGCCTGTTGGCTACGCCGGTATGATCGTTACAACTTCCAGCGATTGAACCTGGAGCCCCAATCCCGCCGCTCAGGCCCCCAATCCCTCCACCGAAACAGAGATTGTTCCTGTATTCGGGCCGGACGCGAAGGTCTGCGCGGATCCAGAGGTTTTTGAGGTCAAAATTCCTGCCGATGTTCGGATCGAAGAGCTCGTACTTCTCCTTGAGGGGGATGCCTCTGCCGATGACGATGATATTGGTGATTCTTTCGCCTTCCGGTATTTCGAAGGCCGCATTGACGATCGTGGTGGTGGCCAAGAGGAGGGCTGGGCTAATCGCAACGGCGAGTACGAAGGCGCGTATGCCGAGGCGCTCGTTCCAGGTATGGGTCCCGAGCCCGGTTTGCCTCCGGTGTCTGAGTTGGAAAATAAACGAGAAAAACAATCTCACGTAACGGTGGTTCCTTGAGACTAGTGGTGTATCGGCGGGTGGTGATGATGCACGATCAAACCTGGCCCGGCTGGCCGGCTGCTTTGTCTTCGACCTGTTTGGCTGCTGAGTTGATTTCCTCCTCTGTCTCTTTCAGGGAGGCCTGGAAGTCCTGTTCCGCCATTTTGACTTCTTGTTGAATGAGATTCAACTCGGGCTCGACCGATTTCCGCAGATCTTCCGTGACATCCTTGAATCCTTTAAAGGCTTTTCCGACTTGCCGCCCCACCTCCGGCAATTGTTTAGGGCCGAAGAGGAGAAACGCAATCACCAGAATAATAAGGACTTCGCCTGCTCCTAGTCCAAACATGGTGTATCGCCGGAAATGCGTGATTGATTCGGGCGGCGTGCAATCGCCGCTCGCGTCGCATAAGTCAGGTGTTCTTATCCTTGTTTGACCGGCCCTGGTTGTGCGGCTTTCGGCGCAGATGAAGTCGCGGCTTCCGGTTGTGCGGCGGCCGCATTGGCTGAAACACCCTGGGCTTGTTGAGACTGTTCAGCCGGCGTGACGTCTATGGCGTCCGCTTCGTGCACGGTTTTCTTGAATCCTTTGATGGCTTTTCCAAGTCCTTCGCCCAATTGCGGCAGTTTCCCGGCGCCGAAAATGATGAGGACAATGACCAGGATCAGCAGTAATTCCATCCAGCCGAACGAACCGAACATGTCGAACCTCAAATGCGTGATGAAGCAGGGAAACCGTCGGGACCATTACCGTAGGGAGAGGCTATACGAAGGGTCTGGATCAAGTCAAGGGAAGGTATCCCCGGAATTACGGGCAGACGTTAGAACGGTTGAATGATGCCCCCTCCCAAGACTTGATTGTCTTGATAAAAGACGGCAGATTGCCCGGGGCTTAGTGCGCGCTGGGGTTTATGGAACTGGATGCGAAGGGTAGAGGAGTTCAATGGGTAGATGGTTGCCGGGGTCGTCGGTGTGGCATACCGGACCTTGACCTCGGCATCAGTCGGCCCATTCTGAAACGATGATGTAAAGAGGTTGAGATCGCTTACGTCGCAGGTGCTTCGATAGAGAGACTCTTCGGGGCCGAGCATGACAGTATT
>JABMDG010000071.1:28235-30983 GCA_015904045.1 Nitrospira sp. | reverse complement strand
TTTCCATAGGGGCTCCCCAGGCGGCGCCTGAAGAATATGCCTACTTTGCGAAACAATGGGTTTCGCTCAAGGCCCGCGTGCAAGCCGATGAGGATCTTATCCGCTGGCCGTGGGAAACCAACGAGATCGAGAAAGAACTCAGGCGGCTTCATAGCGAAGGTGGAATCACCGTTGCCCGGCTGAATGACCGGCAGGCCGCCCAACGGCGGATGGCAGAATCCACACTCGCCCGTCTTGAAGCGCGCTTCCTCTCCATGGCTTCGCATGTCCAATCGATCAACGGGCGTGTTGCGTTGGGGGAAAAACCCGTCCAAACAGACCTACTCATCAAACAAGCCCGTTCCTTCTTAGAACAAAGAGACTACGCGCGATCGATCCAGATTGCCGAGCAGGCCAGCCAGGCTCTCCAGATCCAGACGACCGCATTAATACGGGAGTTAGGCCGGTATGCCGATGACCGGCAGGTCGGGCATTGGCAGACCATGGTCAAACAAACGGTGGATTGGTCGAGGGCACACCAGTCCACGGCCATCGTTGTCAGTAAGGCCGACCGGGAATTAATCGTCTACAAGGGCGGACGCAAAGTGCTATCATATCCCGTCCGGCTGGGATTCAACGGCATTCGGGAGAAACGATTTCAGGGAGATGGAGCCACCCCGGAGGGACGGTACCGGGTGACTGAGGCTCGCGGTGCAGGGCAAACGCAGTTTTATCGCGCCCTCGTGTTGGACTATCCCAATGCAGAAGATCGCCGGCGGTTTCGGCTGGCCAAGCAATCGGGGAAAATTGCTGCGGCAAAGGATATCGGTGGCCAAATCGAAATCCATGGTGTGGAGAATGAGCTCATGGCGCAGACGCTTGGGTGCGTCATGCTGGTGAATCCCCACATGGCCGAACTCTTTGCGCGGGTATCCTCCGGCACGCCGGTGACGATTGTCGGCGCATTAACCGGACGTAATTCGATTGCGTTGGCCCTGGCGGAGTTAGCGGATCGAACAGACGAAACCTGAGTGTCATTATGATGCCGGTACGAGTCGCTTTTTCGTCGTTCCTTCTTATCGCACTATTGGTGGCTGATGTACCGCCCAACAGCCAGGCCTTGCTCCCGGACTCCGGGCCACACAGGCTTTCCACATCGGGCACAGCGGGTGACGGTCATCTCCACAGTCTTCAAGCACGGTATAAGGCGTTGTCCGCGCAGCTTTCCCGGCTCAGCCCGCAGCAACCGTACATTCTCGTCGATACGGCCCGGAACCATTTGTATGTGAAGCGCCGGCAGGAAGTCGTGCTCGACGCCATTGCTTCGACAGGAAGCGGAATCATTCTGGATAAACCCGGTGAAGGCAACGACCAATGGGTGTTCGATACCCCGCGAGGAGAATTCCTCGTGCAGTCCAAACTGACCGATCCCGCCTGGGTCAAGCCGGACTGGGCATTTATCGAAGAAGGCGAAGAGATTCCTAAAAACCCGGCTGACCGTGTCGAACAGGGGGTGCTTGGCGAGTACGCTCTAGGGTTCGGGAAGGGATATTTCATCCATGGTACGCTCTATACGCGCTTGCTGGGGAAAAATGTCACGCATGGCTGCATCCGGCTGAATGACGGCGATCTCAAACGGGTCTATACGTTTGCTCGAGTCGGGACACCGATCATCATCTTCTAACAGGATGCTGAAAAAGTCCGCCAGCGGCGTTCCCTGCCTCCGCCGAAGCGCTTCGCGCAGGCAGGTCGCGTCGTTCAGAGGCTCACTGTACGGCGCGGAGTACGATTCACCTCTTCGCTCGCTGCGGCCGCCTCGTGGCATGGCGCGTCTCGGCGCGCCGGGGTTGGGTGGGTGAGAGCAGTGGCCATTTTGAGCATTCTGACGCGATTGGATCTTTCGTGCCATCTGTAATATTCCAACGGTGTTGTATGCGTAAGCCGAGTTTTTTCGCAGCCTGCTAAACGGTTCTGCTGCCATTGCCGATTCGTCGTTTCGGTCTGCCTGCGGCCGTAGGTGGGCCTTTCAGTATTTTGTTTTGAGATCATGAGCCTCCTTGGTATGCTTCCGGAAATTGGAGGCTGGACTGATGGGATTCAAACGAAAGGGCTGGCGTGCCGAGGTCAACTGCACCGGCCGGTTGGAGCGTGGCACGCTGTCGGTTCCCTGTAAAGTCGTGGATGTCAGTGAGGATGGTGTCCGGCTTGACAGTCGTATGCTTGTCAAGACCGGGGATACCGTCCAGCTCGTCATTGAGGTGGCACCGGAGAAAGTGGTGACCTGCCAGTTGCAAGTCGTCTACGTGCGGTCTCCAAGGCTTGGAGCAAGGATCTTCTCGATCAGCCAAAAAGACAAGGAACGGTTGACTCAATTTCTGGACGATCGAGTGTTGAGCAATTTCTCCCGCCGGTAGCGTACCCCACCACTGTGTATGACCGGTCCACAGGTCGATCTCACAAGGATATATCTTCAGTGTTTGGAGGGTGCCGGTTTTGGACCCAACCTCGTGGTGTGCTGAAAGACGCACTTCGGGCAGGTGTAGTGGACGAACTGTCTCCCGCCGACCAGGCGTTTCTTCATCGGGACCCGGCACCATGTGCACAGGCGATCGGGAAGGTCTGTCACAGAGGCATCCAATGGTGTGGCCATGCCCGACATTGTCTCCGAGGGTCGTAAATGTTGTCAACCGAGCGGGGTGACGACGCTACCATGAAATTATTCTCGTCGACGGCCGTGCGTTTCTTGAAATTCGTGGTATATTCCGCGAG
>JABMDG010000071.1:14151-28135 GCA_015904045.1 Nitrospira sp. | reverse complement strand
CTGGTCGGCAGGGCGAAAATGAACCGGGGCGGCGACCAATTTGTTGCGATTACGGATCCGGGAACCGGATTGGAAAAGATGGCACAGGAGTACGGGTTCAGGCAGACATTTTCCAATCCACCTGATATCGGGGGGCGGTATTCCGTCCTCTCACTGTTCGGCCTCGTGCCCGCGGCACTTCTTGGGCTTAATATTCCTCGCCTCTTGGACCGGGCGGCCGGCATGGCGGAGCGGTGCCGGGAGCAGACGGCCATCGGCACGAATCCGGGCGCCTATCTCGGCGCCGCGATGGGAAGCCTTGCCAAGGCAGGACGAGACAAGGTGACGATCATCGCATCCCCCGGCCTTGCCACATTCGGGTTGTGGGTTGAACAGCTGCTTGCCGAAAGCACCGGCAAGGAGGGAACCGGCCTCATACCAGTCGCACAAGAACCGGTTCTGGCGCCGTCCGCGTATGGAAATGACCGGTTCTTTGTCCATCTGCGTCTCAAGGGAGCGAACAATGCCGTTCTCGATCGGCAGGTTCAAGCCCTCCGCACAGCGCAACATCCGGTTCTCCGATTCGATCTGCAAGATTGTTACGACCTCGGAGCGGAGTTCTTTCGCTGGGAATTTGCAACAGCCGTTGCAGGACATCTATTGGGCATCCATCCATTCGATCAGCCGAATGTCCAAGAGAGCAAAGACAATACGAATCGCGTCCTCGGGATTGTCCAATCGACCGGACGGCTACCGGAATTACCCGGCAGCACCCCCAAAGAAGCGGCGCAGGACCTCTCCGGCTGTCTTCGGGCCGGCGCCTATGTCTCTGTGTTGGCCTATACGACGCCGTCGCGTTCATTTGAAGCTGCCGTGCGACGTCTCCGCCGAACCCTTGTCGCAAAGCATCATGTGACCACGACCTTTGGATACGGTCCCCGCTATCTGCATTCGACCGGACAACTGCATAAAGGCGGGCCTGATACCGGTCTTTTTCTTGAACTGGTCGATCGCATGACTCCGGATCTGGCTATCCCGGGCAAGCCGTTTTCGTTCGGAACATTGGCTCATGCGCAGGCTGCAGGAGATGTGGACTCGCTTCGCGCGCATCATCGCCAGGCCATCCGTATCCAACTGGGGCACAATCAAGCGGCGACGGTCGATGCCGTGACGACGGCACTCACACCATCCGGACCATCACGGAAGCGAACGGCTGCAAAGAATCGCCGACGGAGTTCCCGACGCTGACATGGTGGGTACTCCCGACATCCGCATCGCACCCGATGGCCCTGAATGGGCCCAGGCAGCGGTGTCGCTCGTCCATGCCGTCAGTGAAGAGGCCATTCGATCCCATGGCCGGTTTCTTTTGGCGCTGTCAGGCGGCTCGACTCCGAAAACCCTGTACCAGAGGATGGTTTCACCGGAGTGGAAGCAGCGATTCAATTGGCCGCAGATGTTTTTTCTTTTCGGAGATGAACGCTGTGTTCCACAGGAGCATGCTGAAAGCAATTTCCGCATGACCCAGGCGGCGTTGTTTCAACCAGCGGGCATCGCCCCTGATCACATCTATCGGATACAAGGGGAACACCCGGATCCTGAAACTGCCGCACAACGATACGAGGAGGCGCTGCGCCGACTGACGAATACTGTTGCTCCAGAAATGCCCCGGATCGACCTGATCCTTCTCGGTCTTGGAGAAGACGGGCATACGGCCTCGTTGTTTCCAGGGACTGCCGCGCTACAAGAACAGAGACGGGCCGTGACAGTCGGTCACGCACCCACAGGCATCGGATCGCGCCTGACCATGACACTAGGTGTGCTCAATAGGGCGACTGTGGTACTGTTTCTGGTCGCCGGTTCGAGCAAGGCCGGCATCGTGCGCGCGATTCTGGAGCCGGACAGTGCGGCAGATCGCGCGCTTCCGGCTGCGCTGGTTGCCCCGGAAACAGGGCGGCTGATGTGGATGTTGGACCGCTCTGCGGCCGCACGATTGACAATCCTTCACCATGATGCGATCCGGGGTGACGGCCAGACATGATTCTTGCGGGCGATATCGGCGGAACCAAGACCAACCTTGCGCTCTATGAGTGGACCAGGGAGCGGACCGAACCGATTCGTCTCGAATCATTCCATAGCCGCGACTACAGCTCTCTTGAAGAGATTCTCCAGGAATTTCTGGAGCCGCCGGCACCGCCCACTGCGCTGGAAACGGCTGCGACTGCGGAAACCGGCCTGCTACATGAGACAAAACAATCGACGGAGCGCGTCACAATTGCCGCCGCCTGCTTCGGCATCGCCGGGCCGGTCATCGACAATCATAGCCAGACCACCAACCTGCCGTGGGTGGTCGATGGTGCGAAGATTGCCAAGCAGTTCAATATTCACCGCGTCCAGCTGCTCAATGATCTTGAATCGACCGCCTATGGAATCGCATGGCTGCGGTTAGACGAGCTGGAGGTGTTAAATGCAGGGAACCCTCCTGAAAAACGGCAAGCCCTCGCACTCATCGCTGCGGGTACGGGATTAGGGGAAGCCATTCTCTTCTGGGACGGGAAATCCTACAGACCGATGCCTTCAGAGGGAGGCCATGCGGATTTCGCCCCGAACAATGACCAGGAAATCGAGCTACTTCGTTATTTGCGAGGCCAATACCTCCATGTGAGCTATGAGCGGATCTTGTCTGGTCCCGGGTTGCATGCCGTGTATGAGTTCCTGCGCGACACGAAAAAGAACGAGCCCACATGGCTGGCAGAAAAGGTCAAGGCCGGGAATCCAGCCGCAGAAATCGCTGAAGCCGGGTTGAAGGGCCAGGCGGACATTGCCAAGCAAGCGCTGGATCTGTTTGCCACAATCTACGGTGCTGAAGCCGGAAACCTGGCCTTGAAGGCGCTTGCTCTGGACGGAGTATATGTGGGCGGCGGGATCGCCCCGAAACTCATCACGAAACTTCACGATGGCACATTCATGAAAGCGTTCACGAACAAGGGTCGGTACAAGCGCCTCATGACTCAGATGCCGGTGAAAGTGATCATGAACCAACAGACCGCATTACTTGGTGCGGCGTCCGTCGCAGCGGCCCTCTCGCTCGCTCCTACACCATGACGTCTGTCGATCTCGATCAGCTCAAGAAAGCAGCAGCCTTAAAGGCCGTGGAATTCGTCCGCGCGGGCATGGTCGTCGGACTGGGGACTGGATCGACCGCGAAACATATGATCATGGCGCTGGGTGACAAGGTGCGCGCAGGCATGAACCTGCGAGGGGTGCCGACATCGCGAGAAACCGCTGTCCTCGCCAAACAGGCCGGCATTCCTCTCATCGAGGCAGAGAATCAATGGGAGATTGATGTCGCGATCGACGGTGCCGACCAGGTCGATCCTCATTTCAATTTGATCAAAGGTGGCGGGGGAGCGCTCCTCAAAGAAAAAATTGTGGCGGCGTCTTCGAAACAATTTATCGTCATGGTCGATCACACCAAACAAGTCCCGGTGCTTGGAGGATCATTTCCCCTGCCGATCGAAATCATTCCCTTTGGATGGGGCAGTACTGCGCGGGAGATTGAAACCCTCACCCGCAGTCGCGTTGTCCTCCGCGAGCGAAACGGCGCGCCCTTCAAGACAGAAGCGGGGAATTTGATTGTGGATGTGCATCTGGATCGGATCGACAATCCCAAAGATGTGGAAATCGCACTGAACCAGATTCCCGGCGTCGTCGAAACAGGCCTGTTCGTGGGCCGAACCGATGTGCTGATCGTCGGCACAGCCGACGGCCCTGAAACCCATTTTGCGAAAAGGATATGAGCGATGCCGTCGGCCGCCGCGGCGCGCTCCGATTGCTGGCGCAGACGGTTCGCGGTCTTTGCGTCCTCCCGCTGATTCCATTCACCAATGTTCTGCTGATCAACCCAAGCGCCCACGCCGCTGCGGTTCGACCGAAAGATGAGGACATGAACCACGATACAACCGGCACCGTTGATCCCTATCGGCTCCCACGGCATGTCATCCCGACCAGATACGAATTGCGGTTGGAGCCGGACCTTGCCGGCGCGACCTTTACCGGCAAGGCAGTCATCAGTCTGACCATTACTCAGCCGACGACCGTGATCGTCATGAATGTGGTTGACCTGGCCATTAGCCAGGCCGAAATCGCCGGCCCGATGGGTGCGTACCGGGCCGCATCAATCGAATTAGATGAACCGCTCCAGCGTTGTTGCGTCACCTTTGCACAGGCGCTTGCTCCGGGAGAATGGACATTACGCCTGAGCTTTCAAGGGACCCTCAACGACAAGTTGCGCGGCTTCTATCGCAGTACCTATAAGGACCAATCAGGAACGATACAGACCATGGCGGCGACGCAATTCGAGGCGACGGATGCGCGTCGCGCCTTTCCTTGCTGGGATGAACCGGATTTCAAAGCCGTGTTTGCCACGACGCTGGTCATCGATCCCGGCCTGACCGCCGTGTCGAATACCTCCGTTGTCTCGGAGTCTGTCGAGGCCGGCAAAAAAGTCCTGCGCTTTGCAGACAGCATGAAGATGTCCACCTACCTGGTGGCGTTCATCGTCGGGCAGCTGGTCGCGACTGAAGCACGGTTCGTCGGCAAGACGCCGCTCCGGCTCTGGACCGTTCCAGGCAAGCAGCCACTGACGCCATTCGGCCGGGACATTGCCGAAGCCTCGCTCGCATTTTTTGAGGACTACTACGGAATCCCGTATCCGGGCGATAAGCTCGACCTGATCGCCATTCCCGATTTCGCCTCAGGCGCGATGGAAAATCTGGGGGCGATCACGTTCAGGGAAACGGCATTGCTGGTCGATCAACGTACCGGGACCCACGGAGAACTCGAACGGGTGGCCGACGTGGTCGCCCACGAGAACGCCCACATGTGGTTCGGCGATCTCGTCAGAACTCGAACGGGTGGCCGACGTGGTCGCCCACGAGAACGCCCACATGTGGTTCGGCGATCTCGTCACGATGTCCTGGTGGAATGGACTGTGGCTCAATGAAGCCTTTGCCACCTTCATGGAAATGCTGGCCGTCGACGCCTGGAAACCGGAATGGAAGCGCTGGGAGACATTCGGCGTGTCACGGGCGGCGGCCTTTTCCGTCGATGGGCTGTGGAGCACGAGGCCGATCGAATATCCGGTTCACGCGCCTAAGGATGCCGATGCGATGTTCGATGTGCTGACATACGAAAAGGGCGCGTCGGTTCTGCGCATGCTGGAACAGCACATTGGACCAACGGCGTTCCGGGACGGTGTGCGGGAGTATCTCCGCGCCCATGCCTACGGGAATGCCGATACGAAGGATCTGTGGGTGTCACTCGGGAAGGCCGCCAAGCAGCCGGTACCTGAACTTATGGATGGGTGGATCTTCCAGCCCGGCTACCCGCTTGTGAGCGCTCAATTGGAGGGAGTCTCGGAGCTGCTACTCACGCAGCAGCGATTCGCCTATCTCCGAACGGGCGGGTCTTCCACGCAGGACTGGCAGATTCCCGTTCAGATTCGCATTGAGACGAAGGACAAGGCGGAGCACCGCAGGGTGCTCCTCACAGGACATCAGACACGTATCCCTCTTCCCCCGGATGTGCGGCAGGTGCTTATCAACGAGGGGGGACACGGATTCTACCGGGTACAGTACGACGCGCCGCTGCTCCAACGATTGTTGGACAGAGGGCTGGATCGTCTCGCGCCAACCGAACGGTTCAATCTTCTCAGCGACGCCTGGGCGACGACGCTCTCCGGCGCGATGCCGCTTCCGGACTATCTGCGGCTTACTCGACATTTCACGCAGGAACGGGACAAGAATGTCTGGGCCCTGCTGCTCGAGTCCCTGTCCTTTTTAAATCGGATCATTGCGGCGGATGAGCGGCCCTTGCTTGAAGCCTTCGTCAGGACCCTCGTGGCTCCGGCTGTCCGTGAATTGGGATGGGAACCGCGATCGGGGGAGAATGTGCTGCTCGGTCAGTTGCGCGGGGAACTGCTCGGTATATCGGGTAAATTGGGCAACGATCCGGCGATTCAAGAACAGGCCCTGGTTCGCTATGCACAATACCGGACTGACTCGGCTGCCGTCGATCCCAATATCGTGCCGGGGCTTGTCGCGATCCTGGCCCATACCGGCGACGTGGCCCGCTACGAAGAATTCTCCGAACGCTATAGGAAGGCGGCGACTCCGCAAGAGGAGCGGCGCTATCTCTTTTCACTCGCCGCCTTTCAGTCTCCCGCATTGCTGGCGCGCACATTGGCGAGCACGATCGACGGAGAAATCCGCACACAGGATGCTCCTTTCATCGTCAGTGCCTGCCTGGGCAATGTGTATAACCGCGAGCTCGCATGGGATTTTGTGAAGACGAATTGGGAGAAGATGGATCAGTTGTTTCCGAAACAGGGCGTACGCCGCATGTGCGGCGGCATCGTCAGCCTCGCGACTCCGGAGCTTGAATATGACGTTCGGGAGTTCTTTGCCTCCCGTCACGTTGATTTGGGCGGGAAGACGCTGGAACAGTATCTGGAACAATTGCGTATCGCCGTGTCATTCCGTGAACGGGAAAGGCACGGCATACAAGCTGCGCTGGCCAATGCGCAACAGGCCTGACAGGCAGCAACCAACAAGAGATGGATGGACCGGCGAATAGGTCGGCACGCAGATTCCGGGAGTCTCTTCAAGACTGTTCGGACTTCACGGTCGAGGGGCATCTATTCGTGCCGGAGCACCGAGAGCGGCGGCTGTCCGAGAATGCGATAGGTGCTGAGAAAGCCCACCAGCAGGGTGAGTGTGATCGTCGCGACGAAGCCCGTGGCGAGCACGGCCGGTTGAAGGCTCCAGGCCAGGTCGAACACGGTTGAAAGCACTGCCCAGGACAAGGCGCTCGCCAGAACGCTTCCAAGCAGCCCGCCTAAGGCCCCCAGCAAGGCGTACTCCACGGCAAAGGTTTGCGCGATCACTCCACGCGTGGCGCCGAGGGCTTTGAGAATCACCGATTCGTACAGGCGGCGGTAACGGGTTGCGGCCAGTGCCGCCGCCATGACGAGACCGCCGGACAGCACACAAAACAGCGCCACCGTACGGATGGCCAGGGATAGTCGATCGAGCACTCGCGCAAAACTGTCCAGAACATCGCCGATATTGATGGCCGTCACATTCGGGAATGAAGTCACGACGGCCTGTTGGAGCGCCAACTCTTCCGATGGAAGCACGCGAACCGTGGCGACAGAGGTCTGCGGGGCTCCGTCCAGCGCACCGGGCGAGAAGATCATGTAGAAGTTGGTCGAGAAGTTTCCCCACTCGACTTGTCGAATGCTGCTGATTTCTCCCGTGATGGGCGCGCCTTGGATATCAAGCTCGACGGTATCGCCGACCGTGAGGCCGAGCTGCCTGGCGGCATCTTCCTCGATCGAGATCAGCGGTTTGGGAAAGACCTGCCCCGGTTTCCACCAGGAGCCCTGAACAACTTTGTTGTCTTTGGGAAGGTCTTGAAGAAACGTCAAGACGTATTCGCGGGTCAGATACCATTTCTTTCGCCGTTCTTCTTTCTCCGCCACTGGCGATTCCTCCCGATCACGTCTATCGGATGAAAGGCGAACTCCCGGATCCCCAGGCCGCCGCGCAAGACTACGAAGAAACGCTGCGCCGACTCACGCAGTGCGGCCATTCGGATATGCCCCGGCTCGATGTGATTCTGCTCGGCCTTGGAGACGACGGCCACACGGCGTCATTGTTCCCTGGGACCACAGCGATTCTGGAACAATCACGGGCTGTCACGGTCGGAACGGCGCCCACCGGGGTCCCGTCCCGTCTCACCCTAACTCTTGGTGTGCTCAACCGGGCGACTGTGGTACTGTTCCTCGTTTCCGGATCGGGAAAGGCGCCGATCGTGCAGGCGATCCTTGAGCCCAGGAGCAAGGCAGGTCAGACATTGCCGGCCTCCCTGGTTGCGCCGACGGACGGCCGGCTGATTTGGATGCTGGATCGTTCCGCAGCGGCGCAACTGACTACTCGGCATTGAATAATCCAAGCTCAAAGGCTTCATGATTCTCGCGGGCGACATCGGCGGAACCAAGACCAATCTGGCCCTCTATGAGTGGACCACGGAGCGGACAGAGGCGGTTCGCCTGGAATCCTTTCATAGCCGCGACTACACCTCTCTTGAAGACATTCTCCAGGAATTTCTGGAGCCTCCTACACCGCCCACTGTGCTGGACGGCACGGTGACTGCGGAAACCGGCTCCGCGCACGACACGAAGCAATCGACGAAGCGTATCCCGCTTGCTGCCGCCTGTTTTGGCATCGCCGGACCGGTCATCGACAATCATAGTCAGACTACCAATCTGCCGTGGATTGTCGATGGTGCGAAGATTGCCAAGCAGTTCGATATTCCCCGCGTCCAGCTGCTCAATGATCTCGAAGCGACGGCCTATGGCATTCTGTGGCTGCGGCCCGACGAGTTGGAAGTTCTCAATCCAGGCAAGCCACCGAAGAAGCGGCAGGCATTGGCGCTGATCGCCGCCGGAACGGGATTGGGCGAGGCGATTCTGTTTTGGGACGGGAAGTCGTACCGCCCCATGCCATCGGAAGGCGGCCATTCGGATTTCGCTCCGAATAACGATCAGGAAATCGAGTTGCTTCGCTACCTGCGCGGCCAGTATCTTCATGTCAGCTACGAACGCGTGCTGTCCGGGCCGGGGTTGCACGCCACCTACGAATTTCTCCGCGACACGAAGAAAAACGAGCCGACATGGCTCGCGGAGAAGGTCAAGGCCGGCAATCCTGCGGCGGAAATCGCTGAAGCCGGTTTGACGGGACAAGCCGAGATCGCGAAACAGGCCTTGGATCTTTTTGCGTCGATTTACGGAGCGGAGGCGGGCAACCTGGCATTGAAAGCGCTTTCGTTGGACGGCCTCTATATTGGCGGCGGGATCGCGCCCAAGCTCATTCAGAAACTCCGCGACGGCACCTTCATGAATGCCTTCACCAACAAGGGGCGGTACAAGCGGTTGATGACCAGCATGCCCGTGAAGGTCGTCATGAACCAACACACCGCCCTCCTCGGCGCGGCCTCCGTGGCCGGAGCCCTGTCTCACCCCTCTGCCGTATGACACCGCCCGATCTCGACAGTTTCAAGAAAGCCGCCGCCTTGAAGGCCGTGGAGTTTATCCGCGACGGCATGGTCGTGGGATTGGGGACCGGATCGACTGCGAAGCACATGGTCATCGCGTTGGGTGAAAAGGTCCGCGCGGGCATGACCCTGCGTGCCGTACCGACTTCGCACGAAACCGCCGCACTGGCCAGACAGTCCGGCATTACCCTGATCGACACAGATAACCGCTGGGACATCGATATCGCCATTGACGGGGCCGACCAAGTCGATCCGGGCTTCAACCTAATCAAAGGTGGAGGAGGCGCGCTCTTAAAAGAGAAGATCGTCGCCGCCTCGGCCAGGCAATTCATCGTGCTGATCGATTACACGAAACAAGTCCCTGTGCTCGGGGGGTCGTTCCCATTGCCGATCGAAATCATTCCGTTCGGCTGGGGCAGCACGGCCAGAGAAATCGAGCACCTGACCAAGAGTCCGGTGGTGCTGCGCGAGCGCAACGGCGCGCCGTTCAAGACGGAAGCAGGCAACCTCATCGTCGACGTGCATCTGGCTCGCATCGAGCAACCGGCTGATCTGGAAATCGCCTTGAATCAAATTCCCGGGATCGTCGAAACAGGCCTCTTTGTCGGACGGACCGATATCCTGATCGTCGGCAAGGCCAGCGGCACGGAAACTCTCCGTGCGAAAAATATATGACGGGCACCGACGATCTCTACCGGCTTCCCCGCCGCGTCATCCCCAACCGATACGAGATCCGGCTTGAGCCGGATTTGGACAACGCGCTGTTTCACGGCCAGGAAACCGTGACCGTGACCGTCGTGGAGCCGACAAGAGCCATCGTGATGAACGCGGCGGAACTGTCGGTCAGCCAGGCCTACTTGGAGAACGATCGGAGGCAACGGCTGGATGCGTCCATTGACTTGGACGATCCGTTGCAACGTTGTCGGCTGACCTTTGCGCAGACCGTGACTCCCGGCGTATGGCGTGTCGTCATCGCGTTTCACGGCATCCTCAATGACAAGTTGCGCGGTTTTTATCGCAGCACCTACAAAGACACCTCGGGAACGACCCAGACGATGGCCGCCACGCAATTCGAGGCAACGGACGCGCGGCGGGCCTTTCCCTGTTGGGATGAACCGGATTTCAAGGCCGTCTTTGCGATCACACTCGCCGTCGATCCCAACCTCACCGCAGTATCAAACACGTCCCTCGTCTCGGAATCCATCGCCGGGGGGAAGAAAGTCGTCCAGTTCGCTGACAGCATGAAGATGTCGACCTACCTGGTCGCGTTCATCGTTGGACGGCTGGAAGCAACCGAGCCGAGATTCGTCGGCAAGACGCCGATCCGGCTCTGGACCGTACCCGGCAAGCAGCCACTCACCGAGTTCGGTCATGACATCGCAACGGCCTCGCTTGATTTTTTCGAACGGTACTACGCCATTCCCTATCCGGGCGACAAGCTTGATCTGCTCGCCATTCCCGACTTCGCCTCCGGCGCCATGGAGAACCTCGGCGCCATCACCTTTCGGGAAACGGCGCTCCTGGTCGACCTCCATGCCGGGACCCATGGTGAACTGGAGCGGGTCGCCGACGTGGTCGCTCACGAGAACGCACACATGTGGTTCGGCGACCTGGTCACGATGTCCTGGTGGAACGGTTTGTGGCTCAACGAGGCCTTTGCCACCTTCATGGAAATGCTGGCCGTCGACGCCTGGAAGCCGGAATGGAAGCGCTGGGACACGTTCGGCGTGTCACGGGCGGCGGCTTTTTCCGTCGATGGACTGTGGAGCACGAGGCCGATCGAATATCCCGTTCGCGCGCCCAAGGACGCCGACGCGATGTTCGATGTTCTGACATACGAAAAGGGCGCGTCGGTCCTCCGCATGCTCGAACAGCATATCGGGCCGGACGTCTTTCGCGACGGTGTGCGCGACTATCTCAGTGCCCATGCCTATGGCAACGCCGACACGAAAGATCTCTGGGTCTCACTCGGGAAGGCCGCCAAACAGCCGGTGCCTGAACTTATGGATGGGTGGATTTTCCAGCCCGGCTACCCGCTTGTGAGTGCTCAATTGGCCGGAGGGCCTGAACTGACGCTCACCCAGCAGCGATTTACCTATCTCGCAACGGGAGAATCTCCCAAACAGAGCTGGCAGATTCCTATTCAGATTCGCATTGAGACGAGCGAGAGGACTGAGCATCGTACAGTCCTTCTCACAGGGCGCGAGACGCGCATGCCACTTCCATCGGATACCCGGCAGGTGCTGATCAACGAGGGGGGACACGGGTTCTACCGGGTTCGGTACGACGCCCCGTTGTTAAAACGTTTATTGGGTACGGGGTTAGATCGCCTCGCGCCGACTGAGCGGTTCAATCTCGTCAGTGACGCCTGGGCGACAACCATCTCGGGGCTCATGCCGCTAGCGGAATACCTGGATCTTATCCGGCACTTCACGCAGGAGCGGGACAAGAATGTCTGGGCGGTATTGCTCGACTCATTCTCATTCTTGAACCGGATTATCGCAACTGGAGACCGGCCTGCATTGGAAGCCTTCGTCAGGGCCCTGGTGGCTCCGGCTGTCCAGGAATTGGCATGGGAGCCGCGGTCGAATGAAACCGATCTCGTGCGGCAATTGCGGGGGGAACTGCTCGGCGCATTGGGGAAGTTAGGCAACGATCCTGCGACTCAAGACCAGGCCTCCGTGTACTATCAGCAATACCGAAAGGACCCGGCAAGCGTCGATCCCAACATCGTGCCGGCGCTTGTGGCCGTCCTAGCCCATACCGGCGACGAGGCGCGCTACGATGAGTTCTCCGAACGCTATAAAAAGGCGGCGACTCCGCAAGAGGAGCGGCGCTACCTCTTCTCCCTCGCCGCCTTCCAGTCTCCTTCGTTGCTCACGCGCACCTTGGCCCGCACGATCGACGGAGAGATCCGCACACAGGATGCCCCCTTCGTTGTCAGTGCCGGCTTGGCAAATGTGTATGGCCGCGAGTTGGCCTGGGAGTTTGTCAAAAAGAATTGGGACCAGATGGACCGTCTGTTCCCAAAACAAGGCGTGCGCCGCATGTGCGGCGGCATCGTCAGTCTGGCCACTCCGGAGCTTGAACAGGACGTCCGGGAGTTCTTTGCCTCCCGCAACGTCGATCTGGGCGGGAAGACACTGGAGCAGTATCTGGAACAATTGCGCGTCGCCGTAGCCTTCCGGGAACGAGAAGGCCCGCAACTGAAGGACCATCTCGCCCAAAACATGCCACCCGTGCGGACTTGAGACCTATCCGCTCTCGCTGTAAGCTACTGTCAGCTCACCACCGCAACACACTGCTAGCGGAGGCCTATGAGTCCAACTCGTTTCCTGAGACTCTTGATTCTTCTCTGCCTGGCAGGTTCCGGGTTCGCCGGCTGCGGAGAGACCAAGGAATCTCCTGAGACGCTGCCGGACCTTCCCACCAACAACTCCTTAACCCTTCAGCTCGTCACGGCGAATCTCACTTTCCCGGTCTTCATGACTGCCGCCCCCGGTGACAGCACAAGGATTTTCATCGTCGAAAAGGGCGGACGCATTCGCATTATGACCGTGGCAAACGGTTCACTGGCCACGTTTCTTGACACTAGCGGACTGATTTCGACGGTGGGAGAGCGAGGGCTGCTGGGCATGGCGTTCGATGCTCAATATGCGGCCAATCGCCAGTTCTATGTCTTCTATACCGACCAGACCGGAGACATCGTCATCGCCCGCTATCTCAGGAATGCGGCAAATGCCAATGTTGCCGACCCCGCCGGCACAACGCTTCTCACCATCGAGCATTCAGCGAACTCCAACCACAATGGCGGCATGCTAGCGTTCGGACCAGAGGGTTGCCTCTATGCAGCGGTTGGGGATGGAGGAGGCGCAAATGATCCCGGTAACAACAGCCAAAATCCAAATATACGGCTCGGGAAAATCTTGCGCATCAACCCCAACACCGGTGCGGCCTGTGCCAACAGTACTCCCAACCCATTTGCCGTGGGGGCAGCACCAGAAGTTTGGAGCCTCGGTCTGCGCAACCCCTGGCGTTTCTCGTTCGACGGAAACAACCTGTATATCGGGGATGTGGGACAAGGAGCACGAGAAGAGATTAACGTGTCGCTCGGCCCAAATGCTGGGCGCGGGGTCAACTATGGTTGGCGATGCGTGGAAGGCACGCTGCAGACGATCAATTTCGACGCGACTTGTGCGCAAACGACCCTGACGGCTCCAGTTCTCGACTATCCCCATGCAGAAGAAGCCTGCTCCGTCACCGGTGGTTATGTGTATCGAGGTTCCGCCGCGCCAGTGCAGCAGGGCACGTATTTCTATGCCGATTTTTGCAATGGCTTTGTACGGAGCTTCCGTTACCAGAACGGCCAAGCCACGGATCAATTCAAGTGGCCGCTTCTCAGCCGACAGGGCATCACCAGCTTCGGAGAAGATGCCCTAGGCGAACTCTATCTCATGACCCAGGGCGGGAGTCTCTTCAAGATTGCTCCGAATTAACGGTCGAGAGTCATCTATTCGTGCCGGAGCACCGAGAGCGGCGGCTGGCCGAGAATGCGGTAGGTGCTGAGAAAGCCCACCAGCAGGGTGAGCGTGATCGTCGCGACGAAGCCCGTGGCGAGCACGGCTGGTTGAAGGCTCCAGGCCAGGTCGAACACTGTCGAAAGGATTGCCCAGGACAAGGCGCTCGCCAGGGCGCTGCCGAGCAGCCCCCCCAGGGCCCCCAGCATTGCATACTCCACGGCAAACGTTTGCGCGATCACTCCACGCGTTGCTCCAAGGGCTTTGAAAATCACCGATTCGTACAGACGGCGGTAGCGGGTTGCGGCCAGTGCCGCCGCCATGACGAGACCGGCGGACAGGACACAGAACAGCGCTACCGCACGGATGGCCAG
>JABMDG010000071.1:9183-14051 GCA_015904045.1 Nitrospira sp. | reverse complement strand
GTTCCATTTTGATGGCATGGCCTTTGAGAGCGGAGAGACGTGATCGAATCAGCGGGGTAACCTTGGGGGCCGGATCCTTCGAGTGCCGGCGGAGGAGCGCGACAAATTCTTCAGACTGATCAGGCTGGATATCGATGAAGAAAAAGCTCGGAGCGTCGGTCGGTCGGTTCTCGCCGACCTGCGTAAGCAGCGACCGTTCAACAAGCGAGACCGTCGTCACGACCATGACGCCGATTCCGATGGCGATCGTGATGCCCACGACCTGACTTCCCGGCCGCACGACGTTCCCCAGCGCCTGGCGGAGGACGAGATGCTCCGGCCGCGGCCATTTTTTGAGGGCCGAGAGTGCCACACGGGCCGAGAGGCCCAACAGCAACACGGCAGCTGCAAATGAAAGGATGAAGAGCGTCCCGACTTTCCACGATCCGGCTTGCCACATAGAGAGGAGGGTCAATCCCAGGACGATGCCGAGTGACGTGAGGGCTTTGACTCGATCCAGCCCTTGCCACAACCTCCGCCATCGAGTTCGCTCAGGGTCGACGGAGGCAGTCAGCGGGGCGATATCACGGCGGAAAATCCGGGCCGGTTTGATGTCGCGGACCGTCAGCAACGGCCACAGGGTAAAGAGCAGCGTGGACAACAGACCCAACGCCAATCCCTTTGCCAGGGGAGCGAATGACACCTCCATCCCTCCCTTTGCGAATCCCAATTGATCGAGCAGATCCGATGCCATCAGCACCGCAATCATCCATGGCAGCCCCTGGTGGAGGAGCACACCGATGATCAGCCCGACGAGGCTTCCCGCCAGTCCGAGGATCATCGCCTGCAGCACATAGGTCCAGATGATCGTCGGGGAATCCGCCCCGACCGTTTTCAGAATTGCGATGGTATTCAGCTTTTCCCGGATAAAGGCATGGACCGAGGTGGCGACTCCCAGACCTCCCACGAACAGCGCCGTCAATCCGATCAGACCCAAATAACGGGTCAGTTGTTCCAACGACTGTTTCAGTTGTGGTTGCGCGTCACGGTATCCCGACACGCGGGCTGAATCAGAGGCCAGTCGTCCTCGTAACTCGTAGAGGAGCGGCTCCGGGGCCATGGCGCCCGGGATTTTCAGCAGATAGCGTTCGCGAACCCGGCTGCCCAATTTGATCAGATCAGCCGCGTGAAGCCCTTCTTGTGACATGAAGACCCGAGGGCCAAGGCTGAAGGCGTTGGCCATGCGATCCGGCTCTGTCCTGACGACGCCGGTGATGACGAACTGCCCTTGACCGATCTTGAGTCGATGTCCGACAGAGAGTCCCATTCTGATCAACAGAGACTCCTGGACGACCACGCCAAAACACAGACGTTCAGGGCAATTACCGGTCTGCCGGCCCAGGAGTTCTGCTAAGTTGCCGTTGGGTTCCAGTCGAAGTGAACCATACAGCGGGTACTGTGGCTCGACGGCTTTGAGCTCGATGATTTGCGTCTGCTGCCCGGTCGCAGATGATTCAGCCTTCGCCGCCATGGCGACCAGCTCGCTGATATGTCAGCGCCACGTCGCGATCTCTGAGTGAGTCCAAGACGGCTTGACCGGAAGGACTCACCTGCCAGGACAACCGGATTTCGAGGTCCCCGCCCAGGAGGCTTCGCGCTTCTTTGGTGACGGTCTGCTCAACCTGTGTGCCGAAGAGCGAGACGCCCGTTAAGGCTCCGACGCCGATGGCAATGCAGACCAGGAAATAGAGAAAGTGCCGCCATGCCGCGCGTGTTTCGCGCCAGGCCATATGGAGTGTAAAGGAGGTCATGGGCGGGATTCTGGAGCGGAATCCGGGGATGCCCGGTCGGAGGAGAAGGCCCGGTCCCGGGATGCCGCAGCAATCGGACTCTCGTCGATGACACCGGAATAGGATGGCAGGGTGTCGGATTCCAGGCACCCGTCTCGCATAGACACCACTCGCTGCATCAATGCCGCGAGCGTGGGATCATGCGTGACCAGCACCAGGGTTGTCCCGTAGTCGCGATGCAGCGAGAGCAGGAGGTCGATTACGGACGCGCCGGTTGCGCTGTCGAGATTACCTGTGGGCTCATCGGCCAACAGGATCGGCGGGCGGCATGCAAAAGCGCGCGCGACTGCGACGCGTTGCTGTTCTCCGCCGGACAGCTGCACGGGATAATGTCCCATACGATCGGACAATCCGACCGCCGCCAGTAACTCGGCGGACCGTGTGCCGGCCTGGCGTTCTCCGCTCAACTCCAGCGGAACCGCGACGTTTTCGATCGCCGTGAGGGTAGGAATGAGGTGGAAGGACTGAAAGATATAGCCGATTTTCTCTCGACGAACGTGAGCCATCCGGCTTTCGGACAGAGACGTAATATCCTGTCCGTCCAGCTCGATCGATCCGGTCGTCGGACGATCGAGGCCGGCCATCAGTCCGAGCAGGGTGGATTTCCCGCTCCCCGACGGTCCCACGATGGCGACCGTTTGTTTGGCAGGAATCGCCAGAGAAATCCCCTCAAGGATTCTCACGGAACGGCCTGCCGCTGTCAGCACCATCGACACGTTTTTCAGTGAAATCATGACCCGTGCAATCCTATCGGAGATGACGACCTATCGATAGTATTATACTGTACGAAAGAAAGGACCAAGCGAATTTGTACGGCCCCATGTCTCGACGTCAACGCGTGCTTCATTTTTTTCTTCCGGTCCTTCCAGCCCTTCCGTTCCTGCTTGTCTGTTTCAATCAGACGGTTGTGCAGGCTGGCTCTTCTGAAGCGGGAGACACCAGGCCGAGGATCGTCGCCTTCGGCGACAGTCTCACCGCCGGATTCGGGGTCAGCGGCGAGGATGCATACCCTGCCCAGCTGCAGCGGCGGTTGGACGAGCTGGACTATCGTTATCGGGTCATCAATGCCGGTGTGAGCGGCGATACGACCGCGGGCGGTCTTCGTCGTGTTACCTGGGTGCTTGCCGGCAAGCCCGACATCGTGATTCTTGAGTTGGGCGCCAATGACGGACTCAGGGGGCTCAGTCTGGAACAAACTAGAAGCAACCTCGGTTCGACTATCCAGCAGCTGCAGCAGGCCGGCGTGACTGTGATCTTGGCCGGCATGAAGCTCCCTCCGAACTATGGGCAAGACTACACGAAGGGTTTCGAGGCTATCTATCCGGCTCTCGCCAGGCAATACCGCCTTCCCCTCATCCCGTTCTTTCTTGAGGGGGTCGCGGCCTCGTCGGCGCTGAATCAGGCCGACGGCATTCACCCGACAAAGGCGGGGTATAGGATTATCGTCGAGCAGGTGCTCAAAACTCTTGGTCCGGTGATCCGTGCCCGAGCGAACCCGACCCCCCCCTAAAATGCTCAAGAGCATAGAGTAAAACGCAGCACCGCAGGGCAGACCGCGAGCTGCGGGGGTGCGTCTTACGATAGCGAGAGGGGGCGTTGTTCGTTAGGACTTCTTGAAGAAGGTGTCGTAGACGCCGTAGGCGAGGACTCCCCCGATCAGCACATAGTACAGACCGGTGATTCCGCTGTAATCCGGAGGCCCGCCGCCTTCCGGGGCATTGGCCAACACCGGGAGTGCTTCGACCAACAATGCTGTTGCTGCCAGCACGCTTGTTCGTACACAGAGCTTTTTCATCGCAACTCCTCCTCCTCAGAGCCGTACCGATTCAATAAAATGAGGGCCCATTGTACAGAAATCTGTGGGACCCGCGCAAGAGGGGTCGGTAGCCTCGTAACCCGCGTTGTTCGCGACAGTGTGTTACTTGGCAGGACGCTTTGACGAGGCTGACTTGAGCGATTCAGCCAGGTCTTTGAATGACCCGGTGAGGGTGTTGAGCTGGGAGCTCTTGCTCAGGAGTTCGTTTGCGGCTGCCCGAACCTGCCCGTCATGTCGAACGACTTCACCGGCCAGGTCGGCGACATGGGCCAGGATCCCCTTATACTCGTCGACCTCGAGCTGGGTCAGTTGCAACGTCTCTTGGGCTGTCTTTGTTTCAGCGATGGAGACCTGGAGTTGTTGGGTCAAACGTCCGATGTAGGCTTCGCGGTCTTTCATTTTTGATTCAAAGCTCATCAGGGCGTCTTCGCTCTCGCGGCGCCGATGGTCCTGATTCTTGATGACTTGAATCCACGTCGAGAGATCCCCGGGGCCCAATTGCGGAGCATCGGGAACCGCAGTGCCTGTTTCGAGGGCATTCATCGCCGGTCTGAGCCATTCCAAGAACGGCAGTACCTCGCTCAATTTCACATCAGGAGCGGATGACTGTGTCATCGATGTTTTTCCTCCGGCCGAAGGCTCAGGTTTCGGGGGCGCCTGAGCCGATTTGGCGGCACTGGCTTTTTGCGGCTGCCGAGGCTGGACCCATCGATGGTACTCGAGCAGGACGGCGATGCAGTGGCGGCACATCGGTTCTTCAGGAAGTGCGCACGAACATTTGGAAAGAAGGTGGCCGTCTTTCAGCCGGATGGTTTGTTCATAGAGGCCGGAGTTGCCGATCACCGCCGATGAAATTTGCGAGTCGTCCGCCTCAACGATACGGACACGGTTCTCCGCCGCGTATTGACGGCCGACGTTGAACGCATTCGCGTCGGCGACAGATTGAATCATTTGCGGATCCAATAAGCCCAGCCGTTCAGCGCTGCAGGGAATTTTGTTTCGCACTTTCAACGATTGAAATCTCCGTCTGCTTGACGAGTATGCGCCACCGTAGTCTGCCCTGACAGTGCAGGACTGTCAAGAATTGACGCTTTTGCCCGTGTTTTTGGAGGGGGGCGAAACGGGTTGCCAGCTGCCCAAGGCCCCTATCGACAGCGTGGGGGCGGGCCCTTCGCACTCATCGGGGTCAGCCAGATATAGTCGGCAATCTTCTCACGCGCAAG
>JABMDG010000071.1:3116-9083 GCA_015904045.1 Nitrospira sp. | reverse complement strand
CGGGGTCAACTTGGGGGCCGGATCGTTCGATCGCCGGCGGAGGAGCGCGACAAATTCTTCAGACTGATCGGGTTGGATATCGATGAAGAAGAAAGTCGGGGCGTCGGTCGGCCGTTTCTCGCCGACCTGCGTGAGCAACGACCGTTCGACAAGCGAGACCGTCGTCACGACCATGACTCCGATTCCGATGGCGATCGTGATGCCCACGACCTGACTTCCCGGACGTAGGATGTTACCCATCGCCTGGCGAAGCACGAGATGCTCCGGGCGCGGCCATTGCTTCAGAGCCGAAAGTGCGAACCGGGCTGACAGGCCCAACAGCAGCACGGCAACCGCAAATGAAAGAATGAAGAGCGCCCCGACTTTCCATGATCCGGCCTGCCACATGGAGAGGAGGGTCAATCCCACACCGATGACAATTGATGTGAGGGCTTTGACCCGGTCCATTCCTTGCCAGAATCTCTCCCATCGGGTCTTCTCCGGATCGCCGGAGGAAGTCTGCGGAGCGACATCATGGCGAAAAATACGAGCCGGTTTGACTTCGCGGATCGTCAGCAACGGCCACAGCGTAAAGAGCAGCGTGGACAATAGGCCCAATGCCAATCCCTTCGCCAGGGGAGCGAAGGACACATCCATCCCGCCCTTCGCAAATCCCAATTGATCGAGCAGATCCGATGCCATCAGCGCGGCGATCATCCACGGCAACCCCTGGTGAAGGAGCACTCCGATGATCAGCCCGACGAGGCTTCCCACCAGCCCGAGGATCATCGCCTGCAGAACATAGGTCCAAACGATCGTCGGGGAATCCGCCCCGACCGTCTTCAGAACAGCGATGGTATTCAGCTTTTCCCGGATGAAGGCATGAACCGAGGTGGCGACTCCCAGTCCTCCCACGAACAGCGCCGTCAAACCGATCAGGCCCAAATACCGGGTCAGCTGTTCCAGGGACTGCTTCAGTTGCGGTTGCGCGTCACGGTATCCCGACACACGGGCTGAATCAGAGGCAAGTCGTCCTCTCAACTCATAGAGCAGCGGCTCCGGGGCCATGGCGCTCGGGATTTTCAGCAGATATCGTTCGCGAACCCGGCTGCCCAATTTGATCAGGTCGGCCGCCCGAAGCCCTTCCTGCGACATGAATACCCGGGGACCAAGGCTAAAGGCATTGGCCATGCGGTCCGGCTCTGTCCTGACGACGCCGGTGATGACGAACTGCCCTTGACCGATCTTGAGCCGATCTCCGACAGCGAGCCCCATTCTGATCAAAAGAGACTCCTGGACGACCACTCCAAAACACAGACGTTCCGGGCAGTTTCCGGTCTGCCGGCGAAGGAGTTCCGCTAAGCCGACGTCAGGTTCCAGTCGAAGTGAACCATACAACGGGTACTGTGGCTCGACGGCTTTGAGCTCAATGATTTGTGTCGGCTGCCCAGTCGTGGATACTTCAGCCTTCGCCGCCATGGCGACCAGCTCGCTGATATGAGTCGATGCCACGTCGCGATCTCGTAGCGAATCCAGGACGGCTTGACCGGTGGGACTCACCTGCCAGGACAGCCGGATTTCAAGATCCCCGCCCAGGAGGCTACGCGCTTCTTTGGTGACCGTCTGCTCGACCTGTGCTCCGAAGAGCGAGACGCCCGTTAAGGCGCCGACGCCGATGGCAATGCAGACCAGGAAATAGAGAAAGTGCCGCCATGCCGCGCGTGTCTCTCGCCACGCCATATTGAGCGTAAAGGAGATCATGAGCGGGAATTGGGGTTGGAATCTGAAGATGTCCGATCGGGGGACAGGACCCGGTCCGGGCGTGACACGGCTGTCGGACGCTCGTCGACGACACCGGAATAGGAGGGCAGGCTATCAGATTCCAGGTGTCCGTCGCGCATCGACACCACTCGCTGCATCGAAGCCGCCAGAGTCGTATCATGCGTGACCAGCACCAGGGTCGTACCGTAGTCGCGATGCAGTGAGAGCAGGAGATCAATGACGGACGCGCCGGTCGTGCTGTCGAGATTACCCGTGGGCTCATCGGCTAACAGGATCGGCGGACGGCAGGCAAAAGCGCGCGCGACCGCGACGCGTTGCTGTTCTCCTCCTGACAGCTGCACGGGGTAATGCCCCATGCGATCGGACAGTCCCACCGCCGCCAGCAATTCCGCAGCCCGCACATTGGCCTTCCGCTCGCCGCTCAGTTCTAGCGGAACTGCGACGTTTTCGACCGCCGTTAGGGTGGGGATCAAATGAAACGATTGGAAGACATACCCTACCTTTTCACGTCGGAGTCGGGCCATGCCGCTTTCCGATAGCGTCGTAATCTCCGTCCCGTCGAGCGTGATCGATCCGGCTGTCGGACGATCGAGTCCGGCCATCAGCCCCAGCAAAGTCGATTTGCCACTTCCCGACGGGCCGACGACGGCCACCGTCTGTTTGGCGGGAATCGACAAAGAAATTCCCTCGAGAATTCTCACGGAACGGCCGGCCGCCGCGAGAATCATTGACACGTCTTTCAATTGGATCATGGACAATTCACTCGTACCGACAGAGCGACACCTCGAATGGTATTATACTGTACCGAGGAAAGGGGCAAGCGAATTTGCGGCGCGCCGGGCTACGACATCACTGTCTGTCTCATTTCTTGTCGGTGACTCTGACTGTTTTCTGTTTCCACACAGCCGTCGCAAACGATTCGTCCGACCCACCAGAAACCAGGCCTCGCATCGTGGCCTTCGGCGACAGTCTCACGGCGGGGCTTGGCGTCAACAGGGACGACGCTTATCCGGCCCAACTTCAGCGCCGGCTGGACGAGCTCGATTATCGGTATCAGGTGATCAACGCCGGTGTCAGTGGCGATACGACGGCCGGCGGCCTCCGCCGTGTTCCCTGGGTGCTCGGCAGCAAACCTGATGTGGTCATTCTTGAGCTTGGCGCAAATGACGGGCTCAGAGGGCTCAGCCTCGAACAAACGAAATACAACCTCAGCCGGATCATTGAGCAATTGCGGCAGGCCGGAGCCACAATCATCCTGGCCGGGATGAAACTGCCGCCGAATTATGGGCAGGACTATATCAGAGGCTTCGAGGTCATCTACCAGGACCTCGCCAGGCACTATGATCTGGCGTTCATCCCGTTTTTTCTCGAAGGTGTGGCTGCGTCACCGGCCTTGAACCAGGCCGATGGCATCCATCCAACCAGGGAAGGCTACCGGATCGTCGTCGAACAGGTGCTTAAAGCGTTGACGCCGGTGCTGCAAGCCCGATCCAGAAAATCCCGGGCTCCTCATGGAGGTAGTTGACAGCCTCCCCCTCCCGCCGAAACCACCGGGAGAAAGACCGTAAGGCAGGCGGTGGGGTCAAAAGGGATCGGACGGTTACGACTTCTTGAAGAATGTGTCGTAGACGCCGTAGGCTCCGCTGGCAGACCAGGCCAGTCCGCTTGAGGAGTTTCTATTCAACCGGAAGACAGGCTACTGCGAACATTACGCCACGGCCATGGTGATCATGCTGCGCACGGTCGGCATACCTGCCCGACTTGTCACGGGATTTCTCGCGACCGAATGGAACGAGTATGGCAACTACTATGTAGTCAGGCAGCAGGATGCCCATGCCTGGGTCGAAGTGCATCTGCCGCAGTCCGGCTGGGTCATGATGGATCCAACCCCGGCTATCGAAGAAGCTCCGGGCCCGACCTCTCCGGCCTGGCAGACATTGGGAAGAATGCTGGATAACGTCCGGCTTCGCTGGAACCGTCTGGTCGTGCAGTACAGCCCCGCAGACCAGCTCGCCGTCGTGCGCGAAATCAAGAGCGGGAGTACGTCAGCCAGAAATCGCGCCTGGGACTCCCTCTCTGCCTTGGTGACCTCAATGACGGCCCTGTTCGGGAAAAGCGGAGAGTATCTCAGCAGAAGCGCCCTGCTCTTCGCTATCCTGCTCGGGCTCGCCGTGATCGGACTCGGCGCGATTCTCTGGGTGAGGTTCGCGCGACCCTGGGAGCGAACGCTCTTCTTGAAAGCAGACCG
Source organism: Nitrospira sp. (assembly GCA_015904045.1). The sequence continues at coordinate 5,074 of JABMDG010000071.1, read as the reverse complement.
ACAAGCAGAACCGGCCATCAGTCATCTCTATCGGCAGATGATCCGCCATCTGGAAAAACGGGGCATTACGAGACCGGCCGCCATGGCGCCGCTGGAATTGATCCGTCTCACGCAAGAGCAGTGGAAAGACGCAAGTTCAGCCGTCGGCACCATCACGGCACTCTACTGCCGGGGACGATTCGGCCGGATGCCGTTGACGGGAGAAGAATTTCGCTCCGCTCAAGACAGCCTGCGCCACTTGATGGCCTTGGAGCGGACGTAGGACAGGATGTGGAAGTGACAGTGAAGAATGCGCCTCGCAGACAGCGTTATGGTACGGTGCGCACGAAGGTCTCGAAACCATCAAAAAGGTAGGTCCCATCGTAATCGGAGCCGCATCAGCCATAGGCCACAAACTATACGCCATCAGTGCTTCATCCCAGCTTCCGCCATCCGTTCCTCATCCTTTCCAGGCATCACCCTGAGTTCAGTATTTTGGGGTACACGTCTCGGTGTTGATGATCGGGCTTGAGGAATATTCTCAAATATGTGAACATGGGGCGGGTTGAAGGAGGAGATATTGCCACGGACCCGAGTTGTCTTCTACAAGGAACGAGATGGCAGTGTGCCTGTACTAGAATGGCTGGACACCTTGTCTGCAAAAATTCAGGACAAATGCGTGGTGAAGATCGAACGGCTGCGAGAAGTCGGTCATGAGCTGCGGCGGCCCGAAGCGGATCTCTTGCGAAACGGGATCTATGAATTGCGCATTGGGCGGGAGGGGATGAACTATCGGATCTTGTACTTCTTTCATGGCCGAACGGCAGCGGTCCTGGCCCACGGACTCGTCAAGGAGCGTGAGGTACCTACAAAGGACATTCAAGTGGCACTGGAGAGAAAACGTTCCTTTGAGCAAGATCCGCACACGCATACCTATCGGGAGTCATGAACATGGCAAAACACAAACGCGAAACCACCTCGGACGCGGTCCAGATTCTCTACCGCCGGTATTACGAGGGGAGGCCGGAGCGGGTGCGGGGGCTGGAAGAGGCACGGGCCAATGACAGTGTTGCACGGAAGCTGACCGCCTTACGTCTTCGAGCGGGATTCACGCAACGGCAACTGGCAGCATTGGTCGGCACGACGGCCTCAGCCATCTGCCGGCTTGAAGATGCGGAATATGAAGGCCATTCCCTTGCCATGCTGAATCGAATCGCAGCCGCCTTGAAGCAGCGGGTGGAAATTCGCTTTGTGCCCGTTGGGCAAAGCAAGAGGCTCAAGACGGCATGAGTGAGCATTCAGGGGCTTGTCCGCATGACAATACCAACAAGTCCCAGTCCCTGCCAGCCATACGCTCTGTATCGCCGCTCTCTCTGGTTGGATGAGTCGATTCGGTTCTTCTGGTTTCTTTGGTCCGATGAGCAACCAAACAAACCAAACAAACGAAATAGACCAGACAAACGAAATAGACCAGATAGACCGTCCCCGCCCTTCCCCCTCCCCCGCACCAAATAGACCAGACAGACGAGATAGACCAGACAGACCAGCATTTCCGCTGACAAGGGCGTGATTTCTCGTGGGTAAAGGGGTAAGCTTTCGATGGCATGCACATCAGTTCGAGTGCGACTCGACGCAAGCGTACTCACAAAGCGCAAGGAGAGCGACCATGCGAAAGGCCTACAAACGAAAACGACGCGCTTGTGCCCTCTGTAAACCACATAAAGTGGGCTGGGATAAACGCTGGAAAGCAAGAGAAGCGGCCCGTCGCCTATCGATGTTTCAAGACTCTCGAATGGTGATTCCCCTCATATGAGTGCTTCGTGACGGCCGATGATCGCTATGACGTGTCCGATCTGCCGGAGGCGCAGTATGAGCCTGGCTCCGACGGCCAAGTACTGAAAAAATCGTCTGGGCATCGTCTCAAAGCAGGACATGGACGCGGTGGAAGCGAGCGCGCTTGAGCGGACGATGGATGCGCT
>JABMDG010000071.1:0-3016 GCA_015904045.1 Nitrospira sp. | reverse complement strand
TGCCTCATCGCGTTCCCCACGACCTATTCGCATGAGGACGTAGCGGCATGCCATCGCTTCCTCAATCTTTCAAAAGCGTTGGAATTATGGCAATGTCCTCCCTGCCCGCCGTGCCTGATTTGGCGCAGGTCGGTGCGAGGATCTGTCTACGTGTCTCGCTCAGGCGGGTGAGATAAGCGTATGGTGGCAGCTGACGTATTTGCTATTCATCAAGATGGCGGACGAGGGTGATTCACTGCTTGAATCAATGATGACATGACACTGCCCCATGCTGATCGCTTAGAGATTCCTCAGGCCAAGGTGGTCCAGTATCTGCTTTCCTTGACCCATCGAGCAGGGAGAGGAAAGGCCGGCTTCTTTTCCGCGTTTGGGTTTCAGGTGTCCGCATGGGAAGCGCTGGCAGACGCGTTGCGGCGACAGGCGCAGGATAACCCTGTCGCTCTCTCTGAGGACACAGCCTTTGGTACCCGCTATGTCATCGACGGGCCGCTGGTCGCGCCGAATGGCCGACAATTGCAAGTACGGACGGTCTGGTTATAGATAAAGACGGTCAAACGCCTCGATTTGTGACCGCGTATCCGCTGAAACGGAGGATGCCATGATTCAGGAGTTAGAGGACGTGATTCTGGAATGCGATCTTCCTAAGCATGGCCTCAGGCGGGGAGACATCGGAGCGGTGGTGTTGATCCATCGAGGCGGCGAAGGGTACGAGGTCGAATTTACGACCTTGGATGGCGAGACGGTGGCTGTGGTGACGTTGTTGGCCGCTCAGGTTCGTCCGGCACACAAGCGTGAGATTGCCCATGCGCGAGAACTGGCCGGCTCGGCATCGTAGCAGCGCCCTCCTCGAATGCTCCTCCTGCGCGTCATGCCTTGTTGGATTGGGTTTTGGTCACTCGTGATTTCTTGGCCTGCTTCTGCTTTGTTTTACCACTGAGTGTTCTGACGATGGATTCCACGGACGCGCCCGTCTCGATCGAGGTTGAGCTCGCGACGCTGAGGATCAAAGCTTCCCGGTACTTCTTGGAATTGCTTAGATAGGGATTGGTTTCAATGAGAGGTTTCAGCTTCTTCATCTCTGGCCGTCTGGCTCTTCACTATAACCGATGAGCGCCTTTCGAGCCATCACTCCATGATTCCCCCCTCCATCGTGAAGAAGAAATGGTACCGGGAGTCTTCTCTTCCTTGTGAATCGGTATGACTCACCGCGAGCCCGGTTCCATCGTTGTCGGTGTGGATGTCGGCGGGCCCACGAAGAACTTACTACCGTCGCCCTCCAGGACGGGCAATATCGCTGTCCTTGCCGGGCGGGCGCAGGTCCGGCCCACAGCAAGCCCAGCCCCGGAAGGGCGGCGAGGCCTGCGGCGGTGAGCCGGCGATGGATCGAGTGCCTGGTCGTCGTCAGCGGGGCTACTTTTTCTTTCCCAGTGCCTGTTGCAGCAAGCTCTTCCATTCCTCGCGGTTCACGGCCGGCATCGTGGTGATCTGAATGTGCCCCAGCGACGCGTTCATGACCGCCGCCTTCATGGCCGTCTTGTTGTCCGGAAATTCCCAGACGGCGACGACGTCGTACTCGCCGAGGCAGTAGTAGGCTTGGACGAGTTTCCCGCCGAGCGCCTTGGCATTCTGCTTTACCAGTTCGGCCCGCTCGACGCCTCGGTCCTTCATGGTTTGGAGCCCGTGCTGCGTGAACTTCACGAGACTGACGTAGGTCTGCATGGCGAACCTCCCCGGTGAGTAGTGTGGGTGCAGTGGCGAGTAGTCAGGAAGAATTGTAGGCCTCTTTGGAGGCCGTCACAAGAGGTACGGTGCAGGACTCCGGAGAAAGATTTAGGGTCGTCTTGCAATCAAACAGAGGAAGAAACTGGGGACATTCTGAATTTCCTCATGGGCGGCGGTCCGGCACCTTGCGTACCCCCTCCTCTCGCCGTTCAGACTCGTAGATCAGCGACAGAAAATGTACCGGGAGTCCTTTCTCAGCGCGGAAGGATCAGTCCGGAATGTGGCGCGATGGTACCTCACTCGGTCTGAATGACCTTGAGGCACTGGTGAATGTGGCATTCGAGGCGAAGGAGTGGATGACCGCTCACACGCTGAAGCGCTGAGCGTAATCTACGGGAAGCCTCCGGTCCTCTGGGGGCTTCCTTCAGGCGCGTGCAATCACCCTCCGGTCGCTGCAACCGCAGAGCCCTTGCGCCTTCCCCCCCCACCCTCCTACAATACACCTCGCGGCGAGGCTCCGATGCTCTTCAGGCTGCGCGGAAAAGGTGGTCGTGTAGAAAAATACGAAGGATGCCCATGAGACCAAACGCGTTCTGTCTTACACCAGTGTGCACATGAGTATTGAATCGTACACCAGTGGACCTGTTGTCATCGTTAAACCGCAAGGCGGGCTCGACACGAACAGTGCACCCGAGGTCGAGAAGGTCCTCACCGACCACATCGAGCGCGGGGTAAAGAAGATCGTACTCGACCTCTCATGCATCGAGTACATTTCATCGATCGGTCTGCGGGTGATCCTGAGAACCGCGATGGCGATAACCCGAAACGGAGGACGAATGGCTCTCTGTGGAGGGAACGACCAAGTCCTCCAGGTGCTCCAATTGAGTGGGGCGATGACTATGAGCCTCCATACCCCTGCTCTTGAAGGCGCCCTGGCGAAGATACAAGCATGATCTCACCGTAGCCTATGGGATCAGCTTTGTGTCCGGGTTGGTATTCTTTCTCGCCGGACTGACACCCCACGCTGACCAGACCCTCTATCCGCTCTTCGCCCTCCTCAGCGTGGCAATCGGGGGCGCGCTCGCATTGCGTGTGATCAGCACAGCGGGACTCTTTCATCTTATGGCGTTAGTGAATGATTTAGGGTCAGGTCTTGCAATCAAACAGAGGAAGAAAATGGGGACATTCTGAACTTCCTCGCGGGCGGCGTCCGGCGCCTTGGGTACCCCCGTCCTCCCGCCGTTCAGACCCAGAGACCACGCGACTTTGAAAGAGTAGAATGTCCCGGTTTCTT
>JABMDG010000070.1 GCA_015904045.1 Nitrospira sp. | reverse complement strand
GCGAGTGGTGGTCATGCCGGGCGATACCCTGTGGAGTATCGCCCAGCGGCATCGAGTTTCTCTCAAACGTCTCATGGCCATGAACCAGCTTTCCGATAGTCATATCCAGGTCGGTCAAGACCTCTGGCTGGTGGCGCTCCCGGTCTCCGGTGCGCGTGAGTACAAGACGGCTGAATAGTGCAGGAGTCGCTCTGCTGCTAGCTATAAAGGTCCATCATTATGGCGGTATTTACGTACCGAGTTGCCAGGCCCGATGGTTCCACTATCAATGGCCAAGTCGAGGGGGATGATGAGTCGCGGGTGCGCGCCAAACTTGAATCGCAAGGGCTTCTGGTGTTCAAGCTTCACCGCCGTGGGATGGGATCGGCGGCGGCATCGGGGAAGTCCTGGTCGTGGGGCACGCTTCCGTTGGGAGAGTTTTTGATTTTCAACCAAGAGCTGCTCGCGTTGGTGAAGTCGGGATTGCCGGTGTTGCGGGTGTGGGAGCTGCTGATCGAGCGCTCTGCGCATGCAGGATTTCAGCAGGTGCTGCGCAATGTTCGTGAAGATATCCGTGGCGGTTCGTCGGCCTCCGATGCGTTAGCCAGACATCCTCTGTATTTTCCAGACCTCTACGTGGCGACAGTGAAGGCGGGAGAGCAATCGGGCAATCTCCCGGATGTGCTCCAACGGTACGTCGTATATCTGAAACTCATGATGGGGCTGCGCCAGAAGGTGATGAAGGCGCTTTCGTATCCTGCGTTTCTCATTCTCATCGGAGTGGCTGTCATCGGATTTCTGTTGACCTATGTGATGCCGACGTTTGTGTCGGTCTACGGGGAGTCCGCGAAGGCATTGCCGTGGGCGACTCAAGCGCTGCTCGATGTCGTGAGCCATGCAGAGTCCAGGCTCTTGCCTTTGGGGCTGCTTCTGATGGGTCTTGTTGTGGGAGTGCGCGCCTATTATGTGAGCCCTACAGGTCGCCTGGTGATCGATCGGCTGTTGCTGAAACTCCCGCTGTTCGGCCCCATCGCGGTCAAACACAATACGGTACAGCTGACTCGGACGCTCGGGACCATTCTGGCCGGAGGCATTCCATTGGTCGATGCCTTGCAGAATGCCAGAGGTGCGGTTTCAAACCGATGGGTGTCGCAAGGACTGGCGGGTGCAGTCAATGAAATCCGGGAGGGCGTGACGCTTGCGTCGGCTCTGGATCGTCCTCGCGTGCTTCCAAAATTGGCAATTGAAATGCTGTCGGTTGGAGAAGAGACCGGGTCGCTCGATGCGATGCTGAGAGATGTGGCGGAGTTTTATGAAGCCGATCTCGACACTAGACTCACGCAACTCACAACCTGGATTGAACCTGCCTTATTGCTTGTTATGGGTGTATTGGTCGGAGGTATCGTGATCGTCATGTATCTGCCGGTGTTTCAGATGGCCGGCTCCGTTGGCTAGATTCAAGATGGTACGGTTGATGGCGGTGGTAGGGGATATGTCTACAGCGGTGCACGAGGTATCTCATGGCGCGTAGTGTTGCCAGACCGTCTCTGGCTGACGTGTTAGTCAGCCAGGGAGTTGTTTCGAAACAGGCGCTCGAAGGCAGAGCTGGCACAATATAAGTATCTTGGGTTTCTTCGGCTGGGCGACAACCGAAAGCCCGGCAGGGAGATTGCCGTGCTCAGTAAGAATGAAGAGGTCATGGTCGGGAAAGTCGGAGACCGCGTCGAGGAACATCTGGTGCTGAAGGCCATCACGCCGGAGAGCGTAACGATTCGTCATACCGGTGCTCGCATCGATCAAACCGTGCTGTTATCAGAAGAGCAACCGCCTTCTCAAGAGTAAGCGGGGCAGGCTATGCGGATTCATTCGACATCAGCGATGCAGGGGGAGCGAGGATTCTCCTATGTCATGCTGATGGTCGCCATTGTAGTGATGGGCGTCGCGATGTCCGTGGCAGCTCGGCAATGGAAGACGATGGTGCAACGGGAGCAGGAAGCGGATTTGCTCGCCAAAGGCATTGAAATACAGAATGCCCTTGCCCTCTATTCCGCCACCAAGAAAGCGGGAAGAGTCATGCCCGGTGAAGTGTATCCGCAAACGCTGGCCGAGTTGACCAAACAGCCGAAGCCGTTTCTCCGAAAGGTGTACCTGGATCCAGTCGGTCGGGCAGAATGGGATTTTCTACGGGCGCCCACGGGCGGCATCATGGGAGTTCGCAGCAAAAGCCGGAGTAAGCCGATCAAGCAGCGTGCATTCCCGCTCGTGGTTCGCCACTTTGAAGGAAAGCCGACGTATTACGACTGGGTGTTCCAGTTTCCCAACCCATCGATGCCGACACTTGTTCTGCCTGGGGCGCTACCTCCGGGGAGTGCTCCAGGACAGTCTACCGTTCCAGGCGGATCAGGCCAAGCTACTCCATTGCCTCCCACAAACTTGGCTCCGCCGCCTGTGACTCCTCCGCCTCCCACCACTTCCTAGTGAGCGGGGGTGATCCAGTTACCTTGACCCCTTGGAGAGGGGCGGGGTATGCTTTGCGCGGAGCGCCATTATCAGATCACCGTCTGTCATGAATACAGAATTACAAAAACAGGACGAGAGCATCGAGCCGGTTCAGGAACTGAAGCCGATCCCGCAATATGTCGAGGAACTGGTGGTCAAGGCCAAACAGGCGTCGAGGAAGCTGGCGTCCGTATCAACGGCCGTGAAAAATCAAGCCTTGCTCACAATGGCTGAGGCGCTCGAAAGCAAGACGGATGAGCTGCTTGCGGCCAATCAAATAGATCTTGATGCGTTTGGCACCGATCCGGCCAAAAAAGCCATGGCGGATCGTCTGCGTTTGACAGAGAAGCGGATCGCTGAGATGGCGGCCGGCATCCGCGAAGTGGCTAAATTGCCGGATCCCTTGGGAACGGGGCCTGCGATGTGGACCAGGCCCAACGGGATGCAGGTGGGGCGTGTTCGCGCCCCGATCGGGGTCATCGGTATTATCTACGAGTCGCGTCCCAACGTCACCGCGGATTCAGCGGCGCTGTGTCTGAAGTCCGGGAATGTGTGTGTGTTGCGGGGCGGCAGCGAAGCGATTCATTCCAACCGCGCCATCGCCGCCATCTTATCCGAGGCAGCCGAAAAGGCGGGTGTGCCGGCCGGATCGATCACCTTCGTCGAGCGGGCAGATCGCGAGCTGGTGCCGGTGTTGCTCAAGCAAGATCGGTACATCGATTTGATTATTCCACGCGGCGGCGAATCCCTCATGAAGCTTGTTGAGGGACGTACCAGGAGAGAGGAGATTCGAAAAAATGGATGGGGAATCAGTGCACATAATCTGTTTTATTTCTTTATTCCAAGGTTAGATTAGTGTCATGAGGCCTGTTCCAAGCGTTGGTCAAGTGATTGAAATCATGAAGAAGGGGTAGCGGCACTGCGTCGTCTAGATGATGAACATTATAACTCTCGCTAAGCAGTCGAGAAGCGCTTATGGTCTATGTAAGGCAATCGAACGAAGTAAAACGAAAGGAGCGATCATGGATATGAACCTTTTTACATTAGCAGTCGCGTTGCTTGGGCTTGCGGGCGTTGGCATATGGGTCTACAAGAAAGGAACATAACAGTGCAGAGTAGACCGGTAGAATCTCTCCGTCATGTCTCGCGAGCGTATCCCGTGAAGTGGACTAATCTGAAAACGAGATACGCTCGCTGAATTTCAGCGCATTGTCTTGCGGTAAACGTGGTACCTGCCAGCGCCTTCAGAGTACTCCTGTGTATGTGAGGTTCGCGTAGTCAGTACTCCACCACTCAATCAAGCATACGCGGATGCTCTATTAGCTGCGGAGTTTCGAACAACTACTTCCCACACCGCTTGAGGCGGTCTGTTTGTCACGAGTATGCAGACACGAAGATCGCGATCGCGAATCCGCCGAGCAGGAACGCTTCGCCGCGATACACCCATTCCAGGCGAATCCGCTGCGCGGCGTTTGACTGAATCAGGGCTCCTGCTGCGATCCAACCGCTAGCCACTACGATGCAGATGGCCGAGAACCCGGTCAAGTAGAGGAGCAGCTCGCTCGCTCCCGCGCTGGGTATGGGAAAGATGCCGAAAGCAAAGATCAAGTTCTTGGGGTTCATCAATGTGGTAAAAAAGACGTGTCGCACGGTGATCGGATGAGAATCCTGAATTTTCTGCCCTCCCGATCGCCACAGTCTAATGGCCAGATGTATCAGATAGATGCTGCAGGCCACGCGGAGCAGTTGGGGCACTGTGGAATACGTTCGTATCAGCGGTGCCAGCGCCAATACCAACAACGATATTGAAATAAGATAGGCTCCTACTTCGGCAAGAATGAGGTTCAGACTTGCCTGGAAGCCGCGCGACATTCCCGATATGAACAGGAGCGAGTTCGTCGGTCCCGGAATGGCCAGCACGCCGAGGACCTCAACAACAAACAGGACGTGGGCGGTATCGATGACAGGCATGAGTAGGTACGTATCTGACTACAGCGGCAGAGTCAACGAGGTAGTCTCTTCCAGTGATAGGTGCCGCCGTGTTCGCGTGGAGGGACATTGGTGTGAGTGCCGACCCTGGAATACCACCATATCCCATTGGCCTGGGTGCCGTCCTCTGAGAGAAGGACTTCAAACCCTCCCTCACGGTCATTGTCTGGCTGTTCCCATGTACCCTGCCACAGCCGGTTGGCGATCGTGATGGTGGTGAAACGGCCGCCGTGCTGCGTGTAGGGGCCATTCCCGTATTTGTCCAGCGTCGCCTTGTAGCGTTTGTCATCCTCAACTTCGAGAACCTCTCACTCTCCACTAATATCGGGAAGAGAAGATGCATCGACTTTGCCGGTCGGCCGGTGTGGTAGCACAGCCAGTGGTCGGGCAAGGGGGCCATCTAGCTGAGCGGAACGAAACGATTCGTGCCATGACAACAGTTGCCATCGGCCATCACGACGTTCGAGTACACCGGTTTCCCTCATGGGGAGCACGGTTCGTTTGAGCACAGCCCCGTCCGTGACATAGCGGATGTAGTCGAGCTCCATTGCGTACCAAGCCAGATCGCCTTTCGTCCAGACGGTGAGTGCATGGATCGGAATTTCGAGCTTCTGAGCATTAGCAAATTCGTCGCGGATTCCCTGTTCAAGTTCCGGCCATCCGATGTATTTCCGTCCTGCAACCCCGTAACTGATGATATCGGCGTCGTGGGCCATCAGTCTGGAAAGGGTCGGAAGATCCTTCTCGGCATTGGCGCGCACCATCCGGCGGATGGCCGATTCCGGATCAGACGATTCCGAAGCGGCTGCAGTTATAGCGGCACCGGTGAACAGTACCAGACTCCACCATGCGACAAGTCCGAGATGGATCATGAAGGACTCCCTCTGAGTAACAGGTGCGAATCCGGAACGGAAGAAGCCACAGGAAAACTACAGGGCTTTGTAAGTAGTGTCAATTGAATGGCGGCAGAAAAAGGAGCGGGAGCGGAGGGTAGTTTCCAGGTTGGCGGATGACAAGATGGAGTTTCTTCCCATGCTGTGCACGGTTCAAGATTTGATGCGAGGTAGAGCGAGAAATTCGAAAAGGCAGGAAAGAAATGGAGCGGGAAGGCAAGAAGCACAAAGAGGAAATGGAATGAGAGGGGAATGAAAAGAATGAGAAATCCTCGACTCTGTCTTGTCCCCTCGATAAAATGCCCCATCGATTAGTGGCGGGGTCTAGCCTGACTTGGACGGTCTTGCCTTGTTGTTCGTACTCTATGGAGGAATCAGGATGAAAAAGGTGTTTCGTCAGGGCATTGTAGGGGTGTGTGGATTGGCATTGATGACCGGTTGCGTCGATGACCCGTATCAGAAAACGAAAATCGGCGCCGCCATCGGAGCCGTCGTCGGTGCCGGCACTGGTGCCGCCATCGACAGTAAGAATCGCGGACGTGGCGCCGCTATTGGTGCAGCGGTCGGCGTGCTGACCGGAGGTGGAGTCGGACTCTACATGGATAAACAAAAGAAGGCGATTGAAGAACAGTTGGCGAAAGAACTGGCCGGCAACGATGTGGAATTGAGAAAACTCCCTGACAATTCTATCGAAGTCGACCTGAAAAGCGAGGCCTCTTTTTCGACTGGCAGCTCGGACGTGAAATCCTCCTTCAGCGCTGCACTCGCGAAACTTGGTGGCGTCGTGAAGCAGTACGACAGCACCATGGTCCATGTCATCGGCCACACCGATAGTCAGGGGAGCGATAGCTACAACCGGCAACTCTCGGAGCGTCGCGCCATAGCAGTTGCCAATGCCCTAACCGGCGCTGGGGTCGATCCCAGCCGTGTTCGGACCGAGGGCCGTGGAGAAGCCCAGCCCGAATCCAGTAACACCACCGCCGCCGGCCGCAGCCAAAACCGTCGGGTGGAGATCTATCTCAAGCCGGTAGTGGAGGGACAAGAGCAGGACGCGTTACAGGCCCCGAAGTAACGCCATCAGGGCAGGCAAAATTCAAGCTCAAGGCCGGGAAACAGAACAGTTGGAAGGTGCGTGGCGGCTACTGGGGATGGCTTAGGCGATTGGCGTGACGTGTGCCTCGAGAATAAGACGCCTGCTACATTTTTGGTTGTGGCCTGTCGTTAGGTCGGCACGTTTGACTGGCCTGGCCGGCTGGAGTGCGTCTTCAGGCGATGGATGAGTGCCTTGCGCAAGGTGTGATTGAGCCGTTGCCGACAATCCAGGGCGAGGCGCCGAAATTCCACGCCAAACTGATAGCCATCTACCCATTTGATTGTACCGCGCTCAATGGACAGGGCCTGCCTCTGGTTCGGGAGGAGGATACTGACTCGGACCTCTGCCCCCACAAGGGGTGTGCGATCGCACTGAACCGTGCATCCGTTGCACCGGCGGCATGAAAAGCAAACTCGAAGCAGTCCGCACCGCCACCGACGTCGGC
>JABMDG010000007.1:4514-12919 GCA_015904045.1 Nitrospira sp. | reverse complement strand
ACGGTGGCTCGAAACATGCGATTGTGCTGTGGTGTGGATGAAGCAAGAAGATCGAGGTCTTGCGACAGCCCTGGAAAATTGCGGCGTAAGGGAAATCCGGATGCAGTCCCCGTTCAGTCCGCAATTGAAATCCCGACATCACAGTGAGCGGTTTCTGGAAACGCTCGGCGCAACGATGGTCGGTCTGTCCGCAGACGAGCCCTTTCAGCTCTCGCCCTCCTTGCTAGAGAAAGGACGGGCGTCACTTGCGAACATGGGGATTGCACGTGATCGGCCGCTCGTCTTGCTTCATCCGGGAAGTGGAAGCCGGCACAAATGTACGAGTGTCGAGGTGCTTGCCGGTGTGATTGTGGCACTGAATCAAGAAGGCCTCTGTCCTCTTGTCCTCGAGGGGCCGGCAGATGAGGCAATAACGGCGCAGCTGCTTCAACTATTACCGTTGATGCCCACCGTCGTGCGAGAGCAGGATCTGTCAATTGTTGCTGGATTGATGGCCCACGTGCAGGTGTATATCGGTCATGATTCCGGCACCACTCATCTGGCGGCTCTCTTGGGTGTGCCGACGGTCGCCCTGTTTGGTCCCACCGATCCGGACCAGTGGGCCCCACGCGGAGCCCACGTGGTGGTGTTACGAGGGACTCCCTGTGTGTGTCCTTCATGGGACGCGGTCCGCCATTGTGAAGACAAACCCTGCCTTGCTGTTTCTGTTGGGGATATCTTCGCGTCGGTCCGGAGGATAATCGGCCATGGGTTGAAGAGTACAACCCCTCGAAATCCCTCACAATATGCCTTGTCTCAGCAAACCCCATGTGCTAAAGTCCCCAGTTGATTTTTTCTTTCAGTGATAAGCACTTAGGAGATGGGTTGTGTCTCAGGGTGTCGTCCAAGAAATGGTGGCCACGGCTCTGCTTGGGGCTCTCAATGGGGCCAAGCAGAAGGGGCAACTCAAAACGGATGCCTGGCCGGCACTCACGCTTGATGCGCCAAAGCGGCCTGAGTGGGGTGACTTGGCCTCGACGGTGGCCATGTCGTTGGCCTCTTCAGAACAACGACCGCCATACGATATCGCGCAAATCATTGTCGACAATCTTCCCAGGAGGGAACAGCTCTTTGAACGGGTGGAGATCGTCAGGCCCGGATTCGTGAACCTCACCATCAAGCCGGCGCTGTGGCAAGAGGTATTGAAAGAAATCGAGGCGTCCGGCACTGCCTACGGCACAGCCGATCTTGGACGGGGTCGTCGGGTACAGGTGGAGTATGTCAGCGCCAATCCAACCGGCCCGCTGCATGTCGGGCATGGCCGTGGAGCAGCAGTCGGACAGGCGCTGGTCCGTTTGCTGAAAGCGGTCGGCTACGACGTCACCGGTGAGTACTACATCAACGACGCGGGGCGGCAAATGAAACTCTTCGGCGCGTCGGTCTATGCGCGCTATCTGGAGCTGAGCGGGCAGTCCGCCACTGTCCCAGAAGACGGGTATCACGGAGCCTATATCACCGCAGTGGCTGAACGAATCAAGGGAAAACTCGGCGGCGCGCCGGGGCATCCGGCGCCGGCCGACCTCGAAGACCGGTGCCGTGCGCTTGCTTATCAGGAAATGTTGGACCTCATCCGCGAGGATCTCACCTCCTTTGGCGTCGAGTTTCAATCGTGGTTTAGCGAAACCTCACTCCATGAGTCACAGGCCGTCGAACAGGTGCTCGATGAATTGAAATCGCGCGGGCTGCTGTTGGAGCAAGACGGCGCGCTCTGGTTTCGGTCGTCGGTGTTCGGCGACGAGAAAGACCGTGTCGTCAAGAAACAGGACGGCGAATACACGTACCTGGCGGCCGACATTGCGTATCATCGCGACAAACTCCGACGCGGCTACGATCTTCTGATCGACGTCTGGGGAGCAGATCACCATGGCTATATTCCCCGTATGCAAGCCGTCATGCAGGCCTACGGCCACCCGAAAGAGCGTCTGCATGTGGTGCTGGTTCAGCTTGTGAAGCTGCTGAGGGGCGGCGTCGAAGTGAAGATGTCGAAGCGGACCGGATCGTTCATCACGATGCGGGAAGTCATCGACGAAGTTGGGGCCGATGCCGCGAAGTTCTTTTTCTTGATGCGCGATTCGCGGACCCATCTGGATTTTGATTTGGAGTTGGCCACCCAGCGCTCCGCCGACAATCCCGTGTATTACGTGCAATATGCCCATGCCAGAATCTGCAGCCTGTGGCGTGTGGCCGCCGAACGGGGAATCCCACGCCCATTGGCAATCGAGGCGGATCTTTCGGTCTTGACGGATCCCGACGAGCTCGGCCTGATCAGAAAACTCTCGGCATTTCCTGAAATCCTGCAGACAAGCGCAGCCGCGTTCGAGCCGCACCGGGTCACATACTATCTCCAGCAATTGGCGGCACTGCTGCATACGTTTTACAACAAGCATCGGATCCTGCCCGCGGTGGGCGACCAGGAGCAGAGCGACGCGGGACCGACTGAAGAACTGACGCCGGACAAAACCGCCGCACGTCTTGTCTTGATGCGGGGGGTGCAGCAGGTCGTTCACAACGGCTTGGCCGTGCTCGGAATTTCAGCTCCTGAGAAAATGTAGAAGAGAATGGTACGCGAATCATGATCGAGTACCAGCTTCGGCAGCGTGATGCGCGGACCTCAGCCCGCCTCGGCCGGCTACGGACCGCCCGTGCGGTAATCGAGACGCCCGCCTTCATGCCGGTCGGCTCCTTGGGGCCGGTCAAGGGTCTTGAGCCGGAGGAGTTGTCGAGCCTGGGATTTCGGTTGATGCTGAATAATGCCTATCATTTGTCTCTCCGTCCAGGGCACAAACTTGTAGCTGAACTGGGGGGGCTGCACGAATTCACCGGTTGGCCCGGGGCGATTCTCACGGACAGCGGCGGATTTCAAGTCTTCAGCCTGGCCAAGCTGCGCACGGTGACGGATGAGGGGGTGACGTTTCAGTCCCACCTCGACGGCTCGACCCATTTCATTACGCCGGAGATAGCCGTCGAGATTCAGGAAGCACTGGGGGCCGACATCATCATGGCGTTCGATGAATGTGTCGCGCTGCCTGCGAGCCGGGAGGCGGTTCAGGAGAGCGTGCGGCGCACCAAGCTTTGGGCAGAACGGTGCCAGGCGAGCCGGCGGAGGACGGACCAGGCGCTCTTTGGCATTGTCCAAGGAGGGTTGGATCCGGCGTTGCGCGTGCAGTCGGCGCGGGATGTGACGGCACTGGGGTTCGAGGGGTACGCGGTCGGCGGTTTGTCCGTGGGAGAGAGCAAGGCCGACATGCATGCGATGCTTAATGTGACGGTGCCAGAATTGCCGGACAACAAGCCGCGCTACCTCATGGGGGTCGGGCATCCGGAGGATTTGATCGAAGGCGTCGCGCGCGGGATCGATTTGTTCGACTGTGTGGTACCCTCCCGGCACGGCCGGACCGGCTCGTTGTTTGCCGCAGGAGGGCGGGTCGTCATCAAACAGGCCCAGTATGCCCGCGACGAAAGGCCGATTGATCCTGACTGTGGATGTCCGGTCTGCCGACGATACTCACGGGCCTACCTGCACCATCTGTTCATGGTCAAGGACATGCTGGCGTCCCGGCTCAATACGGTGCACAACCTCTGGTATTTTTCAGACCTCATGCGCCGGATTCGGGCCGCCATCGCACACGGCACGTTCGAGGCATTTCGAGAAGCATTTTATCGCGCTCACGCGCGGGAAGTATCCGACGCCACGGTCTCCGCCGAGGGCGATGCCGAGACGTTGCGCGATCTTTAACAAAGAGGGGGAACTGTTCGATGCTGATGGAATCCGTAGCGTGGGCTCAGGGGACGGGTGGGGGATCGTCGGGATCGGGAGCGGGCGGGCTGCTGTCGTTAATACCGTTCGCCCTGATTTTTATCATCTTCTATTTTCTGGTGATCCGCCCGCAACAAAAGCGGCAGAAAGATCAAAAGGCGGTGGTGGATGCGGTGAAGAAGGGCGACAAGATTGTGACCACGTCGGGTATTTGGGGAACCATCACCAATCTTGGGAAGGACACGGTGACGGTGCAGATCGCCGACAATGTCAAAATCAAGATGCAGCGGGAAAATATCGCCCGGCTCCGGGGAGACGATGAAGACAAGGATAAGGACGCATAGTCTGCGTGCAACAGAGGGGTTGAAGACGATATGAAGAAAGTCCGCGGGCGGTTGTTGTTGTTGGTGCTGGTGGTGGTGGTCTCGCTGGTATGCTTCCTGCCGTCGTACCAACCGGCGTATCAAGCGCTACCTGGCTGGGCAAAGGCGGTGCTTCCTAATAAGGGGATTACGCTGGGATTGGACCTCCAGGGCGGCATCCATATGGTGATGGAAGTCGAGGAAGCCCGCGCCGTGGAGATCGCGGTCGATCGCACCGTGACGGCGCTCCAAGACCATCTGGTCGACAAGAAGATTCCGGTCGAATCGGTCAAACGCACCGGACCGGAGGTCATTACGATTCAATTTCAGAATGCGGATCTGAAGGCGCAGATTCAGAAGCTGATTGATGAGTATCCGACGTTCACGGAACGGGAATCGGCCGGATCCGCGACGTCGTTGGTATGGGAACTCCGCGACGCGGAGTCCAAGCGTATCAAGGATTCGGCCATCAACCAAGCGCTGGAGACGATCCGAAACCGTATCGACCAGTTTGGAGTGGCGGAGCCGGTGGTGCAGCGGCAGGGGTTAAACCAAATCGTGGTGCAGCTGCCCGGCGTCAAGGAGCCGAAGCGCGCGAAAGACCTCATCAAGGAAACGGCGCTCCTCGAGTTCAAGATGCTGGACGAAGACAATCAGATGCGGGTCGATTTGCCGGCCCGTATTCCCAAGGACAAGGAGGCCGAGATCCTCCAGCAGTTTGAGAGCAAGCTGCCCGAAGGAGACCAGATCCTGTTTGAGCGGGCGGTCGACAAGGATACCGGCCGAGAATACCGAATCCCATATCTCGTCAAAAAACGTGTGATGTTGACCGGCGATGTGCTGAGCGATGCCAGGGTCTCGATCGGCCAATTCAACGATCCCTATGTGTCCATTACCTTTGACTCTCGGGGAGGACAAGAGTTCGAACGGATCACTGGGGAAAACGTCAAGAAACGCATGGCAGTGGTTCTCGATAACACCATCTACTCCGCCCCGGTGATTCAAGAACGGATATCTGGTGGGCGTGCGCAGATCACAGGAACCTTTACGACCCAGGAGGCCAACGATCTCGCGATTGTGTTGCGGGCCGGTGCGTTGCCGGCGCCGCTGAAGATCGTGCAAGACCTGACCGTCGGGCCTTCGCTCGGGCAAGATTCGATCGATAAAGGTGTTCGGGCGACGCTATTTGCCGGCGCGATGGTGGTGATCTTCATGATGGTGTATTACCGCCTGTCGGGAGCGATTGCGGATTTCGCGCTGATCTTGAACTTGCTCTGCCTCATGGGTGCGCTGTCGGCGTTAACCGCGACCTTGACGCTGCCCGGCATTGCCGGCATCGTGCTCACCATCGGCATGGGGGTCGACTCGAACGTGCTGATCTTCGAACGTATTCGTGAAGAGCTGCGGAATGGCAAGGCCGTCCGCACGGCGATCGATGGAGGCTACGACAAGGCCTTACTGACGATCATCGACTCGCACGTGACCACGCTGATCACCGGCGTGGCCCTGTTTCTGTTCGGAACCGGGCCAATCAAGGGGTTTGCCGTGACGCTCTGTCTGGGAATCACGATCAACCTGTTCACGGCGCTGGTGGGGACCAAGGTGATTTTCGATCTGTCGAATCAGCGGCATAAGGTGGAGTCATTGAGCATTTAGCCGGATAGCTGAAGAGTTGAAAGCGACGAAAAGGGAGCCAGCATGTTAGAGATTCTTGGAAAGACCAACATCGATTTCATGGGCAAGCGCAAGATTGCCTTCGCCTTTTCCGGCGTCATGGTGCTGCTCGGGCTGATCGCCCTGGTTCAGATCGCGCGGGGCTCGGCCAATCTCGGCATCGATTTCGCGGGAGGCACAGCCGTGCAACTGAAATTCGACCAGGCGGTTCGCATCGACGACGCGCGCAAGGCCCTCGAATCGAACGGAGTCGGCGATGCTGAGCTCCAGGAGTTTGGGCAGGACAATAAGCTGCTCATTCGTGTGAAGGCGTCGACAACGATCGAAGAAAAAACGGCGGAACGGGTCGTAGGGGTCTTCGCGAAGGAATTTCCGAACAACAAATTCGTGGTCGACTCCACCACCGAGATCGGTCCGACGATCGGCAAGAAACTTCAAGAGGATGCGCTGATTGCCATCGTCATCTCGTTCGCCGGCATCATCATGTATATTGCGGCTCGGTTTGAGTTACGGTTTGGCGTGGCGGCCGCGCTGGCGACGTTCCACGACGTGCTGGCCGTGGTCGGCGCCTTTTACATTTTGGACAAGGAGATCACGCTCTTGATCGTGACGGCGCTTCTGACGCTGGCGGGCTATTCCCTGACCGACACCGTCGTGGTATTCGACCGAATCAGGGAAAACCTGAAAATGCGCCGCCGCGAGACGGAAGAGGAGACGATCAACAACGCGGTCAATCAGGTATTGAGCCGCACGATCGTGACAAGTTTGACGGTCGTGCTCGTCTTGATCCCGTTGACCCTGGCGGGAGGAGAAGTGTTGCATGACTTCTCCCTCGCGTTGCTCTGGGGCGTCATTTTCGGTACGTATTCGTCCGTATTCGTCGCCAGCCCGCTGGTGCTGCTCTGGCCTGGAAGTGGGGGACGGCTCTTGAAACGCGGCTGAACGGGGTGGTGAAATAGCAGATCACCGTGGTGAAATTATGGCACTCTGGAGCCGGTCTCACAGCCTCCAGCGAAAGATCATCGCGGCGATCGTGCTGGTCGGTCTCCTTCCGCTGACTCTCCTTCTGATCCTCATCTACGTAGAAGAGCGCCGCGCGGTGCGCGAGGCGACCGGGGCGAATTTCAAGGAAGCCGCCGTCGAAGCCGCCCGCCGCATCGAAATGCATGTCACCCGCGGCATGAATGAGGCGCAGCAGCTGGCGACCACCCCGTTTCTCCGCACGGCCGTCTCGGAAGCGAACCGCAGTTACGAAGGCAAAGACGCGAACGGCATCCTGGAAATTATCAGAGACTGGCAGCAGCGGTGGGGACAGCGCGATAAACGCAGCGAGTTCCCGCTCTTTGTCAACCGGATCGTCACCAATTTTCTGATCCGATGGCATGAAATTCGAAAATCGGATTACGTCGGGATTCTGGTAACGGACGGCGAGGGTGCGCTGGTGGTCAGTTCCATTCCGCAAGTGGACTATTCATATGCGAAGACAGCCTGGTGGCAGGCGGTGGTGAAAGGGGGCAGCCGGGAGCCTTACGTCGGAGAGATGATCTTCGAACCGGCGTTTGGAACCCATGTCGTTGTTGTGGCGGCGCCAATCATGGATGACCAACAGCAGGGTGTGATCGGAGCGGTGACGATCTTACTGCGCCGCGAGACCCTGTTCCATTCGATCGCCGAAGTGGCATTCGGCACAACCGGCCATGCCATGCTGTTCAATTCAGACGGGACCTTGGTGATGTGTCCGGTCTTGGCTCCTGAAGCCCATACGCTGACGGCAGACTTCGGCAGCCTGCTCGGATCCTTGAAGTCAGGATGGGGCGAAGCCGCCGACGATTCGCACGGGAGCAAGGATGCCTTGATCGGTTTCGCGCCGGTTCGGTTCGCCGATCGCCTTGCGCCGGGCAGCATCGGCGGCAAGACCTGGGTGACGGTGGTGCGCCAAGATCCAGGGGAAACCTTCGCGCCGCTCGGCGCGTTAATGGCCAAGGTCATGGTGTTTGGGGGGATTGTGCTTGCAGTGCTGTGTGGAACGGGCGTGGCCGTGGCCAGGCGGATCGCTCAACCTATCCGGCTGTTGCACGACGGAGTCCAGGAGATCGGGAGCGGCCACTTGGAACAGCGGTTGGAGCTGAAAACTGGAGATGAAATCGAACGGCTTGCTGAGGCGTTCAACCAGATGGCCTGCAATCTTCAACGTTCGTTCGCCCAAATCGAGCAGCGGATGGAGGAGGTTCGGCGATTGGAGGAGCGGTACCGCGACCTCATCGAGCATTCGCCGGAGATGATTTACCAGTTGGATCGCAGAGGCCGGTTCGTGCATGTCAATAAAACGGGTCTCGACAAGCTGGGGTATACGTTCCAGGAGATGCTGGCCCTGAAGCTCTGGGATCTGGTGCCGCGCGGGAATGAAGCGGGAGTGCTGCAGTTTCTCGAGCGGTTGGTCGCCCAAGGGCAGGGATCGATGGACACGGTGCTGCTGGCGAAGAATGGTTGTCCGATCGATGTGGAGATCCATGCCACGGCGTTATTCGATCAGGCACACGGTGGGCGGGTTCATTCGCGTGCGTTTGTCCGGG
>JABMDG010000007.1:0-4414 GCA_015904045.1 Nitrospira sp. | reverse complement strand
CCTTGCAGGATGATTTCTAACCCCGGAGTGTGTATCCTGCTCTGGTAAGGGATCTATCGAAAACAGAGTGGTCTGTACCTCAGGAGGGATTTTCGATGAAACAAACATGGATGGCGTTGGGTGTGTGTCTGGCGGTGGCTGTGGCGGGATGTGCAGGCGGGCAGGCCGAGATTAAAGAAGACCGGCTGACCGTCGGTAAGGTGCAGGGAGAGGTCAAAGTCGGGATGCCGGCCTCCCAGGTGGCGGAACTGCTCGGCAGTCCTAACATCGTCACGACGGATGAGAAACGCCGGGAGGTCTGGATCTACGACAAGGTGTCCACCGATCGGGTCGATACGGCCAGCTCCTCCTTTGCTGGCCTCATCATTCTAGGGGCCAGTTCGCGGGACAGTTCCAGCTCCCAGCGTCAGCGCACCCTCACCATCATCATCAAGTACGATGAAGATAAGAAGGTTCGCGATTTTGCCTACAATGCGACGCAGTTTTAATTGGGGTACAAGCGCTGTGCTGCGGCGATGGTACCTGGTCGTTGGCAGCCTGGTTTTTGCGGGCCAGCTAGTTGGGTGTGTTACGCACTCACAGCCGGAGGAACTCTTTCAGCTGACCCCCGAGAGTGCTGCAAACCGGGCTATGCAATCCCGTATGTTCGAGACCAAGGACGAGGCGGAGTTACTGTCCGCCTCTGCGGCTGTCTTGCAGGATTTGGGATTTCAGGTCGAAGAAAGTGTGCGGGAGGTGGGCTTTCTGCGGGCGGCAAAGGAACGGAGTGCGAGGGAATACGGCCAGTATATTAGCCGGTTTTTTGTGCTGGTGCTGTCCATGGGAAAAGTGCTTACGCCCGTCGATCTCCACCAGAAAATCTCGGCTTCTCTTGTCGCGCGGCCGGTCAATCCGGCGGCCACGCGCCAAGAAGTTCGAATTATCTTTTACCGGGTCGTCTGGAAAGGAGACGGCCAGGTCGATCGTACATACATTCCGCCCGGTCAGCAAAAGATGGAAATGCTCCGCGACCCCGTTCTATACCAGCAATTCTTCGCCAAACTCTCGAAGGCAGTATTTCTGGAAGGATTTACACTTTGACGAAGAGGTCATGATGAAACGACGAGCCGTGTGGGGAATGATCGTAGGAGCCACCTTCGCGATGTTGTCCGGATGCGTGCCGCCGCAGCCAGGTCCTGAGCTGCTTGCGCCGACCGAAGCCCAGATGAAAATCCGAAGTGCGCAGACCAGAACTTTCGACGTGAAGGATCGACAGGTTGCTATGCGCAGTGTGATTGCGGCTCTCCAGGATTTGGGCTTCATCATCGAGCGGGCCAACGAAGCGCTTGGTCTGGTCAGTGCCGCCCGATTCGCTGAGCCAAACTATTACGATATGTTGGGTGTCACCGTTACCGTCCGTCCGCAAGCGGACGGACGGATGATGATCCGGGCCAACGCCATCTATAACAACAAGCCCATCGAAGACCCCAAGGTCTACCAGAATTTCTTCGCGACGCTTGAACGTTCGTTGTTCGTGACAAAGGATTGAGACGGGCGATGCGCTCCGGATGGGATGGACAAAGCCGCCGGTGGCGAGTCGGCGGGATCCCGGTGTTGCTGGCAGGGTTGGGGTTGAGCCTGCTGCTCAACGGTTGTCTCTTGCCCTACGAAGCGAGGCACGAAAATCAGTGGGACTCACGGGAACAGATCTGGTTGTCCGAAGAAAGCCAGGTCAAACTCCGCTCGGCGCAGAGCCGGGTATTCGATACCACCAACCGTGTGGCAATTCTCGAAGCCGCTGTCGCCACCATGCAGGACCTCGGGTTCATGGTCGATGTGTTGGATCAAGAGCTGGGCATCGTGTCCGCCAAGAAATATGTCGATCTCGAACGGCCCACGTTCCTGGACCCCTCCTATCTGCTGTATCGTCCGCAAGCGTAACGACGCTCAACTTGTCGTGCGAACCAGCGCTCAGTATTATCTGCGCGCAGTCGAAGATCCTGCGCCCTATCAAAAATTCTTCCGCACTCTGGAGCAGGCACTCTTTCTCCATGGGAAATCGGTCGAATAGGATCGGTGGTGATGTCTCTTTTCACCTCACCGTCGTCCGACCGTTCCCTTGGCCGGATTCCATCCGGTGTCTGGGCGCTTGGATTCGTCAGCCTCTTCATGGACGTTTCGTCCGAAATGATCCATAGCCTGCTGCCGTTGTTCATGGTCACGGTGCTCGGGACCGGTACGGTCGCCGTTGGAATCGTGGAAGGTCTCGCTGAGTCACTTGCGCTGGTAGTCAAAGTGTTTTCGGGGACGCTGAGCGACTATCTGGGCAAGCGAAAACCGCTGGCCCTGTTCGGGTATGCGTTGGGTGCGCTCAGTAAGCCGCTCTTTGCGGTGGCCTCTGGTCTTGGCCTCATCATCCTCGCCCGCTTGGTGGATCGAGTGGGGAAAGGGCTGCGCGGAGCGCCAAGGGATGCGCTGGTTGCAGACATCACGCCACCGCACCTACGAGGCGCCGCCTTTGGATTGCGGCAGTCGCTCGATACGGTCGGAGCCTTCATCGGTCCGTTGCTGGCGGTAGGGTTGATGCTGCTCTGGGCCGGCGATTTCCGGGCGGTCTTTTGGGTTGCGGTCATTCCGGGGCTGATGGCGGTAGCACTGCTGCTGTTCGGCGTTCAGGAGCCTGCGCCGTGCCCGATTCGAACATGGACCAATCCGATCAGACGGGACAATCTTATCCGGCTGGAACAATCCTATTGGTGGGTAATGGGCATCGGATCGGTATTTACGTTGGCCCGGTTCAGTGAAGCTTTTCTTGTGCTCCGCGCCCAGCAGAGCGGGATGCTCGTGGCGTTTGTGCCGCTTGTCATGGTCGCGATGAACCTCGTCTATGCGGTCACGGCGTACCCCTTCGGCAAACTTGCAGATACGGTGAGTCACAGCAAGCTGCTCGTATGCGGTCTTCTGGCTCTCATTGCGGCTGATCTGGTGCTGGCCACAGCCGAGCATTGGAGCGCCGTCCTGTTGGGGGTGGGGCTCTGGGGGCTACACATGGGGATGACGCAGGGTCTGCTGGCCGCCATGGTGGCTGATACGGCGCCGTCTGATTTGCGCGGGACTGCCTATGGGTTTTTCAGCCTCGCCGCCGGGTGCTCGATGCTTGTGGCTAGCACGTTGGCTGGATTCCTCTGGGATGGACTTGGGGCCTCGGTTACTTTTTATGTGGGCGCCATCTTTTGCGTTGTGGCAATCCTGGGGATTTCATTAGCGCCGGTCGGCAGGGCCGGTTCAGCCATGCAGGATGAACGAGGAGCGAGCTTGCCCTGACGGCGGGCCTTTCAGTTGTCGATTCAGGGTGTTATGATTGTCCCCGCGTGTGGATTGTCATTCTATGAATGAGATGAAAAGGAAATGATGACTATGAATCAGGCCAAGTACGGGCTTGCCGTTGTAGCGGGTATCATACTCTCCACGGTTGTCGGTTTGGCAGCGGAACCGGTTGAAATAGAAACGTTTGTGAAAGCCCGCATTGAAATCGGCGAGATGATGATGAATTACTTTCAGGGCGGACCACAGTTTGCCGAGGGGCAGCGGCCTTCTCCGGAACAGATGAAGGAAATGGGGGCCGATATTAATACGAAGCTCACCACGCTGCTTGCCAAGCATAACTTGACCATCGCGGACTATCGTAAGCGCAGTCCGGAGATCTTTGCCGACGATGCGGCGGTGAAGGGTTTTCTCAACGGGCATCCAGACTTAAAGAAGCGGTACGAGGCGCTGCCGTTGGATCGAATGGGCCGAGGGGGCAGCACAGGGCGGGGCTACTGATCCAAGAGTGTTGTTCGAGTAAGGGTTCCATGATAGCCCTGCCATCCGGTTTGTGGTTTGTCTGAAAAGCCGAGAGACTGGATTGTGCGTGGAGCGGCATCCGGTACTTTCTCAGGAGGTTCGGTTATGGACCTTCGTCGTCAGAAGCGCTTCGCTGTACAACTTCAAAGCATCATGATCGTAGCCCCGCGCAAGGAATGGGCCGGGGTGGTTATGAATCTGTCGAAAACCGGCTGCCTGATTGAATGCGATGCTCAAGTGTATGCCGGTATGTCGGTCGCGATCCGTATCGAGGTGCCGGCGGAGGCTGCGCCGCTTCTTATCGATCGTGCGGCGGTACGGTGGAATCGCGGGCGCCAGGTCGGAGTGAGTTTTGTGTCCATAACACAGCCGCAGCAGGAACGATTGAATCAGCTGCTACTACAAGTGAAGCCGGAGATTTCCCAATGAATAAAATCAGATGGAGTAGGAAGATGTCTGTCGACGATTCATTCTGCCATGGTATGACGGAAAGGACTGGAATATGAAGAATGTGGAGATGACTGTTCAGGGCACATGGTTGACGATCAAAGTTGATCTGTCGAAGGAGTTCGGGCCGTCAGCATCGGGC
>JABMDG010000069.1:51209-53436 GCA_015904045.1 Nitrospira sp. | reverse complement strand
CAGATCTCGCACATCCATTCGAGCGGCGGTTTGCGGCATCAGCTGCATGAGACCGACTGCCCCTGCCCGTGACACGGCGTGAGGATCGAAGCCCGATTCAGCTTTGATGACGGCTCGAATGAGCGCCGGGTGTAGTTGATGCTGGCGTGAAAACCGGCTGATCATCGGTTCCAATTCTTGTTCTGAGATCGTGGGGTGGAGGCGATTTGAAAGAATATCAATTCGGCGGTAACGCATATCGGAAGGGACGTTTGTGAGAGAAATGGTCCCATTGGCGTCGATATACTGATACATCTCTGCACGGGCCGTGGGAGCTGCGGTCAGGAGGTGGCTCGTGACCAGAAGACCCATCGTGATGGGGAGTGTGGCAAGGCTGAAAGGTTTTCTTAGTTTCGGCATGGTCAAACGATAACAGTCTTCAATCACCTGTCAAGGAGAATGCAGATCTCGTGCCTCTCGGGTGGAATGAAAATGGATGTGAAAACAAGAAGTTTGAAGTCTAGCCGGGCCAAGTCGTCTCCCAAAAACGTTCCCGCGCTCCAAGAAACAGTTCGTGCAGCTTCTGAGTGAGGGGGCCCGGTTTCCCCGTGCCGATCGGTTTGCCATCGACGGCCGCCACCGGCATGATTTCCATACTGGTGTTGGTCAAAAAGCACTCGCAGGCTTGGTACAACTGTGTGGGAGTGAAGCGGCCCTCTTCTGTCGGAATCTGTTGTTCTCTCGCCAACTGGAGCACGATCGATCGAGTGATGCCGTCCAGGAGGCCGCATTCGACGGAAGGCGTGTGCAGGCATCCGTCAGCTATGAAGAACAGATTGCTGACGGTACATTCTGTCAGGTGATGTTCCCAGTTCAGCAAGATGCTGTCGAATGTCCCGGCCGCGATGGCTTCCTGTTTGGCAAGAATGTTGTTGAGAAAATTTGTGGCTTTGATCTGGGGAGAAAGGGCGCCGGGCAGGTTCCGTCTTGTTTCAGCAACGATCAGCGTTACACCGTTTCGGTACAGGTCGGGGGAGGGGAGATGAAGCGGTTTGGCCATAATTACGACGGTGGGAGTGCGGCATAGGGCTGGATCAAGGCCGATGTCGCCAACTCCTCGTGAAATCGTAATCCTCAGATAGGCATCGTGTTGGGCGTTGCCGATCCGATTGCGTTCCATCGACTCATGGAGAAGATCCGGCCAGTTGAGGTCGGGTATGGATAGTCCGATTGCATCGGCGGATCGTCGGAGCCTGGCAAGATGGTGGTCCCGCATGAAGATGCGGCTCCCGTAAGAGCGGATCGTTTCATAGACCCCGTCGCCATAGAGAAACCCATGATCGAAGACGGAGACGACGGCGTCCTCATCCTTCACAAACCGGTTGTTGAGGTAAATCCACATAGCGGTAGGTGTTAAGCAAATGCGCTCAAAAAGGCTTGGGCTTTGTGGATGGTCTCTTCGTATTCACGCGCTGGATCGGAATCGGCCACAATACCGGCGCCGACTTGGAGGTACCCCGTGCCGCTCCTTCTGACGAGGGTTCTGATCAAGATATTGAAGTCCAAATCGCCGCTCCAACTGAGATAGCCCATCGAGCCGGTATAGGGGCCACGGCGAACCGGTTCCAGTTCTTCAATGATTTCCATGCAGCGGATCTTCGGCACGCCGGTGATGGTTCCACCCGGGAATAAGGCTCTCAGCAAATCGAACCCCGTGGCGTTGCTTCTCAGGGTTCCGCCGATGTGCGAGACCAGATGGCTCACATGGGAATACCGTTCCAGGGTCATCAGTTCATCGACCCGGACGCTCCCGAAGTCACAGACTCGGCCGAGATCATTCCGTTCGAGATCAACCAGCATAATATGTTCCGCGCATTCTTTTTCATTCGAGCGCAGCTCGCCTTCGAGCCGCAGATCGTCGGCAGCATTCGCTCCGCGAGGTCTCGTGCCGGCGATCGGCCTTGTATCAGCCCGGCGTCCGTTGAGACGGACGAGTCGTTCAGGCGATGAGCTGATGAGGCTGGTGTGATCGAAGCGGAGTAGCCCGGAGAATGGTGAAGGATTCAGGGTGCGCAGACGGCTGTATGCAAGCAGATCGGGCTGCAATCCGGATTGAGACGGAAACGCATCTCCCGTCACAGTAAAACGGTGAGAAAGGTTGGCCTGATAGATATCGCCGGCTGCGATATAGTCCTGACAACGGTGGACACGATCGATATAGGAAGACCGTTGTTGTTCCGGTGAGAAT